>NZ_JBFTHS010000006.1:0-141218 GCF_056394365.1 Lysinibacillus sp. 10T31 | reverse complement strand
GATATGGTAAGATGGGTATAGCTCATAACGATTCCTCCGTTTGAATGTTGGTGTGGTAACTACATTCTACACGAGGTCGTTATGGGCTTCCTTTATATTGATTTCTGAGTGTTGCACTTAATATTACAATCCGTCATTATAATAACTCTCCCCATTCGAATAAGGATGAAAAGAAACAAGTTATTGCTAAAGCTCATAACGTAAATTTACTTTTTTTGTTCAGAGAATTTCACAATGTTGACTGATTAATACAATAAATAAAACTATCAGCCATTATCAGGGATGATAGAAAAGAGAACTATTCCCGATATAATAGCTATGAAGAGTGATAGCGAAATAATTCCGAAATTCCTCTCTTAAGTAGAACCATACCATTATCCATAAAGGTTTCAAAATCAACTTTTGTCAAAAAATGAACAAAAATTGATAAAACTCAGAAAGTTATACTTTGCCTTCTAAAATATGAATTTACGAAATTAGAGCTTTTGCTAGAAAAATACGTAGGTGTTTTGAACAATTAATTCGGTCGGTATTTAGGTATGTGCGATTTGGTGGAGAATGGAGAGTTGCATTTTCAATTTGATTCTCGAGGTAAGATACTATTAAATATGGAAGACTCCACTTTCATAAAGTGAAAATGGAGTTTTTCTGGTTTGAGGCAACCATTTATAAAGTTATCTTCTAAAAAAATCAAATATAAGGGATAGTTGTTAAATGTTCAACAATTAATCTTCATTCGTAAAAACTTTATTAGCATGGCGAATAGTAATAATATTATCATTTGGATTAATTAAAACAACAGTATCCCATGTAGGTTTAATTTGAAGTTCACCGCGTTCATCAATGCGAATCATTGCATTTAGTTCTAGAATACCTTCAATAATAACGATCTCTTTTGCATCGTTATCTTTTATAGCTCTTAATCCATCTTTGAAGCGAATTTTCCAACCAAAAAAATCTACTTCATTCATTGAGAGTTTTCCTCCATGAAAGTACTTTCAGTAACAGTGACATAACTTTTAGTGGAAGTACTAAGTGTCGATCATAACTTGCTAGAATAATCTTTGCTCATTAAAATTGCTATTCCATAATCCACTCGCTTCATATAATCATAATCTCATCCGTTTTAATAAATCATCCAATACTTGTATTATCTTTTTTAGTTTTAATTATTATTTTGTTTCTTTAGGTTTATCAAATGCCCAATCGAAAAACATTAATACTACAGTAAGTATAAGACTGTGAAATAATTTATCAGTAATCAGCCAATCTCCTGAAATAAAGTAGTCTGTAATTAACAATACACAAAATGCAATTAAGAAAAATATTAAATTAAATATAATTTTTTTCACTGAGGCTCCTTTTTAAAACTAGCCTTCTTCCTCATAGATACAAGAAGCAGCCGGTCAATCTATGAGCAAAAAAACCTATTGTAAAAAAACTATTGTAAAAAAACATCAAGGTAAGTGAGACATTTAACTATCATAATTATTTTCTGATTTTTAGTAAGTTAGATAAAACTAAATAAATTATTAAAGTACTTAAGAATAATAGAGTAAAATCAAAAAATAAATTATTAATCCCTAAATCTATTATTTGAAAAATTGATACATCTACTGTTCCTTTATATTGAATCCATTTAAACGGAATCCCTAAAAAAAATGCAATCATTAAACTAATAATAGCAATGTTCTTTTTCTCCACACATCTACCTCCTTATTATCTATATTTATAGCTGATAAATGCTTATACTGCCTATAAACTTGATAATTGGCTATAAAAACACCCCAGAAATGTTTGTGATATAGATGGACATTTCCAGGGCATTTCATACTATGCTATCGATTTTCTGTACATTTCTTAATTTATTAAAGTTAAACTTCTACTCCATTCACCATTCCAAGTAAATCCAATAGGGTTGCTTCCGATGACAACACCAAGTGTATATATGCCTTTTGCTACTACAATAGCTGTATCTTTAGTAGAATATTTTTTACTGATTGAGCTAGTAGCATCTCTATGTGTCCAACTTACATCATGATAGCCAGTTTGCCATGAGTTGATATTAGTTACTTTTACAAATTGAGGTTTATTATTTACAAATTTATAAGTGTAATCAAATGAAATATTTCTCATATTTAGCACACCCAATACTGGGCCATTTAGTGGTGCCCACCAAGAGAATGTGTGACTATCTTTATATTCTGTTGCAAATAAGGAAATTCTAGTATTTTTTTCGATTATAATTTCTTCGCTAGTTGAAATAGCATCATTTTCTTTCGCTTGTATTAAGAATTCTTCAAATTCCTCTAGATCATTGAATTCTAGAAAACTATTATTATCCATATCAGAATTCTCTAAGTCTACTAATTCAAAATCATATTTGTCGCTTAGTTCATTGACTTTTGTTTCAAAATTCTCAGAAGCATTTGCACCTTGGGCTGAAAGTATTGCAAATATAAAAGTAAAAGATAGAGATAAAATTATCTTTTTCATGGATATTGCCTCCTTTATTTTTAGGTATATCACTCGCTTCACATACTTATAATCGTAATCTCATCCGTTTTCAGATAATTGTCATTATTAAACTGTTTGTTTTCATAATCATTCGCCTTTACTTTATCCCCGGGTTGTTAATAACATACCATTAGCAATAAAATTTTAAAAATCAACATTTGTTAGAAATTGAACAAAAATTGATAAAATTCAGAAAAATACTCAGTTTTTGAATTTGATATCACAAATGATACTTATATGAAAGAAAAAAGCCTGTAAAAACAAGACTTCTGCATTTGAATAATGGTATTAAAGTACTCATGAATTCATTTAGAGAACCTTATGCCACAAGTAGATCTGTTCGATGTAAATTATTGACAAAAGTTTCAAAATCAACTTTTGTCAATAATTGAACAAAAATTGATAAAAGTCCGGAAACTTTTTCGCTTTTTAACACGGCAAGTATTGAAATGTGTAACATTGGTGAGGAATAGATTTTGAAGTATTGCACAACGGACAGCTTGTTAGTAAAGTGAATAGAAAGTGGTTCACTTTGAGAAAATCTACAAAGTAGAAGTATTTAATGAAAAAATGGAGCAAGTGATTATTGCTCTTGTGTGTGAATGTAGAGTAAGCCGTAACTTCATCAGAATTGCTTTAACAAGTAGAAGAAGAAGGAGGTTAAATAATGATACAGTTGCATATTGAAAGTAAGAAGAAACCAGAAATTTATCGAAAGTTATTGTTACCGAAGAACAGTAGTTTTTCCAAGCTAGATGAAATTTTATTACTAAGTTTTGATTTGGATGGGGCGGACTATTTTGATTTTGAGATTGTTAAAAAAGATGGACGATTATCTAAAGAGAAGATTTGTTTTTTACCTAAAAATGACGCGGAATTAGATACAGATGAAGAGTTGGTCGATGAATGGCTTCGAAAGCCTGGTGATGAAGCCATTGCACATGTCATTGATAATAGTGAATCATTTACGATTCGATTAGAGAGCAATGAGGATTTATTAATGAACTCTGAAACTCCTTTATGTATTGCTGGAGCAGGCAATATTCATACAGGTAAAATGGACAAGATTGATTTGGAGGAGATTAATGAACTGATACGGGAGGATGAAGAGGCAGATAGTTTACTAGAAAACCTGGAGCCAGATTATCTTACTTTATTGGAGCTTACTAATGACCTGAAAAAATTAAAGCCATGGCAATATTTAAGGGATGATGAAGTCGTTGTCATTCACTTTGAAGATGTAGATTACAAAGTATTTGTTTCTGTTATGGGGGCTGGTGGTGAAGAGTTTGGATTAATGATTTTTGATATGGAACTTGGCTATAACAGCTTAGCGAAGATTCTTTATGAAAAAAAACTATCGAGCGATTTCTCCTATAGTTTAAATGCTTTGTCTGTGAATTTTGTTGATAGGGAAGAGTTAGACCCAGCAGATTATCAGTTAATTAAAGATTGTGGGTTGTCGTATAGAGGGAAGAAGAACTGGATTCAATTCCGTAGCTATCTGGAGGGAACGCATCCTGAAAGGCCAAACTATCTAGAGGTAGAGCTATTAATTGATGTTGTAAGTTGGATGATTAATATTACAGAAGCTCGGAAGGATGGCTGGGAATATCCACAGCTAGCTGCACATCAATATCCAACGTTTAAAGTGCAAATGGATGGGGAATTACAAGAAATCTATATTTTGCAAATAAATATACCAAAGCCAACGTATGAGTGCTACGAGGAAATTTCAATGTTTGAAAAAGCGAAATATAAGAAAAAACCTAAAAGCGCATTACAGCTAGAATATGATTTATTTTACATGCCTTTTGGCGTAGAATCGGAAGAAACGGACCGCACTGTTTATCCGATTTCTGGCATGCTTGTTGAACGAGGAAGCAATTTTGTTATTGAACACGAATTGCTCGCTATGCCTAAAACGCCACCAATTGCACAAGGCTTGTTATGGGCATTTTTACAAGGCTTAGAGGTAAGACCAAGTAAAATATTTGTCTCTAAAGAGTTAAGTCCGATGCTTCAGCCACTAGCAAAAATTGTCGGGGTGGAGCTTGTAGAGAGTGAACTTCCTTGTATTCGAGAAGTGAGAGAAATTTTGACAACTGTACCAATGAATTTTTTTGGAGAATAGTGAATAACGAGACCACACATTTCTGTGATTTTAGCACAGTTAAATGTGTGGTTTTTCTAAATGACCTTTTTCTTTGCATTTCTTTTATCCTATTATGTACGATTCCAAGATCATGATGAGTATTCGGAAGAAACCTTGAATATTGAACGGTTAAGTTTGTTTAATAATAAATATACTCATTGTTGTTTAAATGACTGTATTTAATTGTAATCAAAGAAAATCGTTGAACCCGAAGGATAAGGGGGTAATGTGAAGCGGAAGAAGATATAGTGATATATAATTCTAATATAATAAATAATATTGAAAATGTTATAAACAAATAACTTTCATTATGGCGAGTGGACTGGTATTAGGTTAGCATGCCATTTTTTATTTTAAATGGATACTCACAAGAAATAATGAACATAGTTTATTTCGAGTAGTTTCAGCAGTTGATTTTATACATAAGAAAGACGGGGGGGTAGTAGGATAAGACTTGTTATGAACATCAAGAGTCCACCATGTTTCTTTATAAATTTTTTCTATATAATAATATTTCCTATTTTAATAAAATGTTTATTCAACGAGAGCAGAATTCCAATAAATTGATAATGAAAAACAATAAAAAAATACTCATTGCGAGTAAAATTTTACTGTTTTTTTTGTTATTTAAAGATAAATGAAAAAAATGGAGAAATTTTTAAAATTTATGTAGACAAAAAGTCTGGAATCATTTAGTATTTTTTGAGCAGTCTACTTTGTAATGATTATAAAGTAGGGTTAATTGTTGGTGGAGAGATGAAGGCAGGGCTTATACATGCAATTTTGTCCTATGCTTTGAAGGATTGATTAGAATGTATTCATTTATGACAAGAAGTGAATTGAAGGATAGGGGTACCAACTTATTGTTTGTGACATCCTTTGCAACAGTAAGAAAGAATGTATGAAAGTCGTCAACAAACACCAATAGGTATCTCTCAGGATTTAGAAAGGAGAAAAATATGAAAAAATTAAACATAGTAGTAATGTTATTACTGATCGTATTCCAAATAGTATTATCACCAATCTCAGTATTTGCGAGCGAAGCGGATGCTAATATTGGCACACCTGGAACAACTGAAACAAAAGAAGAACCAGCAGTAGAAGGAAACGGAGCAAATATCAATGAAAGTGCTGGTGTAAGTGATGGGCCAGTAGACAAAGAAACCAGCGTTGTTTCGCCTAAACAATTAGACAACCAAAGTGCTCCTATAGACAAATCAAGCACTCTAACAGACAACCAAAGTGCTCCTACAGACAAATCAAGCACTTTAATAGACAGTCCCAATGCTCCTACAGACAAGTCAAGTACTCTTGCAGAAGGATCTAAAATTGTCGGAGAAGATAATAACTCAGCAAAATCCGAACAAACTCAAACAAATACGTCTCCTGTAGGAAAAGCACGAGAACTAAGCAATACTGGTTTTCTCGATAGTGCGCAAATTACAAAAACAAATTTAACATACGGTGAACAAACAGGAGTCTATGTAACATTTAGTGAAAAGCCTAATCTCAAATTAAAAACGGGCGATACAATTACGATGACTTTACCTCCGGAATTAAAAGGTTTCAATACGAATATTAATCTAGAGGATTATGGTTCGTGTGATGTGACTAGCGGACAAGTTGTATGTACATTCAATAGCAAAGTAGAGGAACGTGAAAATATTACAGGTTTCTTTAATTTCTCTATATTAGGGACGAATGTAAAATATGGAATTAAAAAAACGATTTATACGAACTTTGGAACAAGTTTAAGTGAGCAAGCTGTAACAATTACTCACCCAACTAGTGGTGGTTCAGGAATCTTTTTCTATAAAGCAGGAGATATTATGCCAGAAAATGCTGATGAAGTGCGCTGGTTCCTAAACTTCAACTTAAAGAAAGAATATCTTGATAGTGATATCGTTTTACAAGATACTTCAAAAGGTGGTCAACAAATAAAGAAAGATAGTTTCAATATCCAAACAAGTGGCCAATTAGGTAATCGTCAATTCACACCTGAAGAGTTTCAAAGTAATGGGTTAGGATATGTGAGTTTTACAAGTGATAATTCATTTAATGTAGTAATTAAACAAGGATATGCAAGCTTATCGTCGTTCACTGTAAGTTATAAAACGACGATTACAGCTGAAGGGATAAATGAAAAATATTTGAAGAATGAATATGATTTGAGTTACAAAGTCAACAACCAATTGCCAGTACATGAGAAAAAAGTGGCTCAAGTAAAAAATATTTTAGCCAATGGTTGGGCTGAAGGGAATTTACCAGACAAAGGTACATTAAGAATACTGAAATATATAGATGGTCATAAAGAACAGGTCATTCCAGGTGTTCAATTTAAAGTTTTCTCATCAAATGATCAACAAATTGGCGATTTCTATACAACAGATGACAAAGGAATTGTAGAAGTACCGAACTTGAAAGCTGGTGAGTACTATGTACAAGAAGTATCAGCTCCTGAATATGTAACATTTGACGCAAATAACAAAATTCGATTTAAAATAGAAGCCGGCGCTCCAAAAGGTATTGACTTACCAATTGGCAACAGTTTGAAAAAGACTTCAATTGAAGGAACGAAAACATGGAGCAACGATCGTGAACAAGATCGTCCATCAGAAATCAAAGTAGATTTACTAAAAGACGATGAGGTTATTGCTACAAAAACAGTAACAGCAGAAAATGGCTGGAAATATCAATTTGAAAACTTAGACCAATACACAGTAGAAGGTAAAGAAATCAAATATGCTGTGAAAGAGCAACCAGTAGAAGGGTATAAGTCAAAAGTTGAGGGTTATGATATTTTAAATACAAAAATACCTGTAGGATCAATTGTTTTAACGAAAATAAATGCTGACACTAAAGAAAAATTAGCGGATGTTGAATTTGCGTTAATTAACGATGAAGGCAAAGTAATTGCAGAAAAATTAGTAACTGATAAAGACGGTCAAATTAAAGTTAACAATCTACCTCCGGGCAAATATGCATTTGTGGAAACAAAAGGATTGTATGGATATAAACCTTTATATGAAAAAGTGGAATTTTCAATTGAACACGAACAAAAAGAAGATGTTCAAGTAACAGTAGAAAATTTCTATAACAAGACAACGGTAGTATTGACAAAGCATGCTAAAGATGAGCAAGGTCCAGTATTACCTAATGCAGAATTCAAACTTATTAATCAAGAGGGTAAAGTAGTAGTAATAAAATTAGTAACAGATAAGGACGGTCAAATTAAAGTAGATAACTTACGTCCAGGTAAATATGCGTTTGTGGAAACAAAAGCACCAAATGGTTATCAACTTGATGCAAAACCAATCGATTTTGAAGTTAGTTTGGTAAACGAAGAATCTGTTATTCAATTACAAGTAGTTAATCAAGTTAAACCTGAAAAACCGATAGAAAATCTAGTGCCTCCAGTGAAACCAGAAAAACCGGTGGAATCAGGTGAAAAACCGATAACACCAGAAAAACCCGTGGAATCAGGTGAAAAACCGAAAGACCCAAAAAATGAGAGTAATGTAGTAGAGGAACCTAAGACGCAAGAGAAAACAGAAAAACCGATAGAGATTGAAAAAACACCAAAAAATGAGGGTAAAGTAGTAGAGGAACCAAAGACTCAAGAGAAACCAAAGACTCAAGAGAAACCAAAAAAACCGGTGAAACCAAGTGAGAAACCAAAAGATCCAAAAAATGAGCGTAATTTAATAGAGGAGCCGAAGACTCAAGAGAAGTCAGAAAAACCGGTGGAACTTAGTGAAAAACCAAATGACTCAAAAAATGAAGGTAATGTAGTAGAAATGTCATCAAAAGAGCAAGCCAACAAAGTTGTTCAAAATCAAAAAGTTGACCAAAAGGATCAAAATACTCTAAATCAAGCAAAACGCTTACCTCAAACAGGGGAAAGTAATACAACCTTATACCAAGTACTTGGTTTGGTTTTAGTAGCACTAGCATGCTTGCTATTACGACGTAGTAGAAGAGAAATTTAAAATATAATCCCCCTGTTTTGAACGAACAGGGGGATTATTATGTCCAAATAATGGGTTCGTATAAAGTATAAGCCCTTAAAAGGCTTTTTCTAAACGCTTTTTTGAATTAAGAATGTTCAATGTAAATATATAAATACAAAAATAATCTTGGTAGAGTTACATCGAATATTATATTGTTGGCTATAAGAATCTGCGACTAAAAATGTTGAATTCGCAGCACCAAAACGCAAAATAGCTCCTATCCTATATAAACACCATCACATGTATCAGGTGCTGGTTCATAGAAACAATGATTTTTAAATTGACCAGCAAAAGGTTGACCGTACCATGTTGGAGGACATGGGGCATATGGATTGAAGTACCAAAGTGCGTATTTCGCTGGATGATCTCGCCAATAATCCAGATTCATTTTTGCTAATCTTTTTTCATTAGATCGAGCTCTTTGGTAAAATAAATCACCTTTTTGAGCAGCTTCAAAAGAATAATTTTCTCCCTGTACTTGATAAATGACATCTTCTACTGTTCTTAAGTCTATAAAGTCTAAACAATTTGATACAAGACGATTCACAATGACGTTGCCAACATATAACATTCCTTGATTTCCTTCACCTTCAGCTTCTGCTCTCATCATCCTTGCCATTAAATCAACGTCAGAATCTCGGTATTTTGCTCTTGGCATTTTTCACCTCCAACATATAGTATGGAAAAATTGCCAACAGTAGTTCGTTCGAATTTCTCCTCCCTAAGGTGTTTTTAGGGTTTTGAGGTTTTCCCAACCGATAACTGTTATCTACGGAGAATGAATATTGTTCGCTGTAAGTACCTGCGACTAAAAATGTTGTATTCGCAGCATAAAAACGCAAAACGGCTACCTATCCTTGATAAATACTTTCACATGTATCAGGTGCTGGTTCATAGAAGCAATGATTTTTAAATTGCCCAGTAAAAGGTTGACCGTACCATGTTGGAGGACATGGTGCGTATGGATTGAAGTACCAAAGTGCATATTTCGCTGGATGATCTCGCCAATAATCCAGCGTCAGTTTTGCTAATCTTCTTTCATTAGCTCGCGCTCTTTGGTAAAACATATTCCCTTTTTGAACAGCTTCAAAAGAATAATTTCCTCCCTGTACCTGATAAATAACATCATTAATTGTTCTTAAATCTCTAAAGTCTGGACATTCTGCTATAACACGATTCACAATGACGTTGCCAACATATAGCATTCCTTGGTTTCCTTCACCTTCCGCTTCCGCTCTCATCATTCTTGCCACTAAGCCAATGTCAGCATCTATATATTTTACTCTTGGCATTTTTTCACCTCCACCATATAGTATGAAAAAAACCCTCCATTATTGAACATCAAAATTATTCATTCAGAAAAGGTTGGTGAAAGTGAGGTAACAATTCACTTTATTTTAGTTTTTGAATTTTCCAGAAACGTCAAGTGCAAGCAATTGTGTGTAAATAAAAAATCATATGCTTTATTACACATGATTTTTTTATGCTTTTTAACGAACGTATAAATATTTAAAATAACGCCTATAACGAACATAATGATTGCATTTAATGCAAGGATCAACGCCATAAATCCTCCTGCAAAAGCAATTCCTTCTCTTGTGTTATCTGGTTCAAAGGCTTTAGCATAACTGACCCCTAAATATACAAAGCTACCGACTATTACTGGAATTAAAAAAGCCATGCCAAGTGCAGAAGCCCATAAAGGAAACTTCTTATTTTTGTATAAATAGGCTGCTAAATAATCACAAACTACAATAGATAGTAATAGAACGATCCAAATGAAAGCATCTCCATCCATTCCTAACCACCCCTTTGAATATAGGTTAATTCAACTTGTGACTTTTTTTAATTTAAGGGAATTTCATCTTCTGTTTTTGCTCGTGGCATTTTTTTCCTTAAAGATATGGTATGGAAAAAATCCTACATTGTTGCGATTCCAACAAAAAAACACGCCATCTATGCTGTCGGCAAAACAACAAGATGGCGTGTTTATTTTGTAGTATTAGAAATTCTTTTTGAAGTACGGTGTTTTTTTCATCACGATACAAACGGGAATCGCGATAATTAAACCGACAACGTTTTGGATTATGTCACCTGGAATGGATGCCATAGGGGAAATCCAGTTGTTGAAAATAATCGCTTGCCCGATATAGTAGACTGCAATCATCACAGGCATTGAAACAACTGCTGCGAAAATGTTTAACCCAATGTTGTCGCCTCTATGTCCTTTAGACCAAGCGATTTTCCCAACGATGGCGCCTTGTAATGCGCGGGAGATTATTGTGATTGGCGCCCAAATTAACCAACCACCTACGATATCGAATAAGCCCATTCCGATTGCTCCAGCAAGTGCTCCCTTTTTAGGACCGAATAAAATCGACGTGATCAAAAGCATGGATGTCCCTAAGTGAATAAGTCCGCCTTGCCCGAATGGTAGTTTAAAATTGATGAACATTGTCGCGACGAAAACAAGTGCTGCAAGAATTGATGTAATGACTAAATCAAATGTTTTCGTACGTGGTTTTGTATAAGACTGACGTTGTATACTTTGCATCTGCATACCCTCGCTATGATGAATTTTTCGATAATTTTAACTTTAGCAAAGGACTGACTATCGTAAAAGTGCCAATTTGATAAAAATATTAAAGGTCAGTTTGATTTTCTATAAGGGAGTGCATTTTCGCATCTTTCTAATTATGATACGATGAAGAGAATACAAGCAGGATTAGTAAGGTGGAGAGTATGATGAAAAAAGTTGCTGTAATTCAGGATATGTCATCCTTTGGGAAGTGCTCGTTAACGGCTGCGATGCCTGTGTTGTCAGTGATGGGTGTTCAGGCGGTGCCATTACCAACTGCGATATTAACGGCGCAAACAGGATATTCGAGTTTTTATTGTGAGGATTTAACGTCAAAGATGGACCATTTTGTGGATGAGTGGAGCAAGCTTTGTGCGACTTTTGATGGCATTCATACAGGCTTCGTGACTGGGAAGGAGCAAATCGATAATATCTTTCGATTTTTAAACGTTTTTCATTCGAGTGAAACGACTTTGCTTGTTGATCCGGTAATGGGTGATTTGGGCGAGGTGTATAAAATGTATTCAGGCGAGTTGCTTGATCGTATGAAAGAGCTTGTGAAGAGTGCAGATATTATTACGCCAAATATTACAGAATGCTGCTTGCTGACAGGTTTGTCATACGAGAAGCTACAGAGCTATCAAGATGATTCGGATTATATTCGGGCGTTAGAGGAAGCGGGTCATCAGCTACAGCAGGAAACTGGAGCGAACGTCATTATTACCGGTTTGAATCCGCCGTCAGCACATGCGAACAAGCGTTATGTAGGCAATATGTATGTTGATGCACATCGTTCGTTTTCTAGCATCCGAGAATACAATGGCGAGAGCTATTCAGGTACAGGAGATTTATTTGCATCCGTCATTATGGGTGGCATGATGCGCGGGCAAGATTTAGTTGAATCGATGAAACTTGCCGAGTCGTTTTTAGCCGCTTCAATTGAAGCTACATCAAAGGAGCAAATCCCACGCGAGGCAGGCGTGAATTTTGAAAAGTTTTTACGAATGTTACTTTAGAATTTTAGGAGTTTTAATCACATTTTGAGTATGGTGGGTATTCATCAGTTAATTAAGGAAATAATGAAAATCATGAATTAGGGAGGTGTATAATGGATTCAATTAGATATTACGTAGTGCAAGTAGATGAGCGCTATTATCAGGGGGAAATTGACCTTCTTACATTTACGGATGATGAAGAACAGGCCTTTGCGTTTACGGATATGGTGGCTGCAAACCAGATGGCTAATGAGGTCAATGGAATTGTCCTGACAAGAGAAGTCAGTTATATGGAGCTAGAAGACTTTTCAGCACAATATCTGGTTGAGTACGAAGCATTACCAAAAGACGAGCGTGACACGATAGAATCATTTTGTAGGGAGCTCAGTATAGGAATGTTTGAATAAAACCGAATCGAATCTTTTCGGTTCTTTTTTATGCAGTTTTCGACTGAGCTTAAGCATTCTATCTCTCGATAAAATAGTTAACAGCCCGTGCCACGATTAATGGTTGCGGGCATTTATTGTAATATTAAGTGTGATTTGTGCGTGTAGAATTAAAATGTGGTGACGAAATTGGGGCTGCATTTTTAAGTGGAAATGATAATAACATATCGTATGTATAGGAGGTTTTAAAAAGATGAATCAGACAACAAATTGGCGACCTAGAGGTTTTCTTCAGTGGCTACTCACAATCCTCTCTGTAATAGTATGCTACTTTATCATTATAGTGGCTTACTATATGTTTAATCCAAGTAATATGGATAAAATTATGAGTCTACTTGCATGGGGGGGTTCTATATTTCCGATTATTCTAGTAGTTATAACATTAATAATAATAGTTTTATTAGCTCTTTCTTTTTGGAAGAAAACCTTCATTGCTCTTACAGTTCTAATTCCTATTTTGTTGTTATTAATCTTTTTAATTGTGCAGCCAATTAGTAATATGAAAAGCTATGCTAAAAGCGAGAATGTATCGGTTTCTCTTAGCCCACATTTTTTCTATAAACAAGATATCTCAACAAAGCCTAGTGAAGATGTGGTGTATGGGAAAACTACGGACGGCATTGAATTAAAGCTTGATGTGTGGCCAGCGAAGAAAAAATCAGAGGATATTGTAACACCCGTCATTGTTCAAGTGCATGGGGGTGGTTGGGTAAGTGGAGATAAAGGCCAAGTTCAAGACTGGAATCAGTGGATGAATGATCAAGGATACACTGTTTTTGATGTCCGATATCGTATGCCTCCTGAAGCAGATTGGAAAGATGAAGTTGGAGATGTAAAGTCGGCGTTAGGTTGGATCGTTGAAAATGCAGATACGTATAAGATTGATCCGAACAGAATTATTTTAATGGGGGAGTCTGCTGGAGGGAATCTAGCTATGCTTACAGCGTATAGTAAGGGTGATAAGCATTTACCACCATCAACGGATGTTCCTGATGTACCAATCAAGGCGGTGATTAACATGTATGGACCGTCAGATATGACTTTGTTTTACAAGAGCAATCCAAGTATGAATTATGTCCAAGATGTTATGAATAAGTACATTGGAGGTTCACTATCTGAATACCCTGAGCGTTATGAGCTGCTTTCCCCTATAAGCTATATCCAGGAAAATACGCCACCAACTATTACGTTTTTAGGAACGGGGGACCGTATTGTTCCTGTAGAGCAAGCGAACGTATTGGACGAGAAACTGACTAAAAGCGGTGTCGCGCATGAGCTTTATCTTCTTCCAAAGGTCGATCATGGCTTTGATGCAAATCCAAGTAGTTTGAGCACGCAATTTGCCAAGGAGAAAGTAAAAGCATTTCTTCAAAAATATAATAAATAATCATTACGCATAGCTCCTAATAGGAAACCTTTGAAGGCATTAACCCTTCAAAGGCTATTCTATTTAGAAAGTACATGTAGGATTATTATCTGTCTCAAAGTATATGTGAAAATGCTTACTGCAATTTGGATTAAAAAGAGCATTACAATGCTTACAGTTTGTGCTATTCATATATTCATGAATAGTTAATTCATTTTTACATACGCCACAAAGTATTGCCTTTTCATCAAAATCTTCTTTCTTCCATGGCTGAATTTTGTGATTTGCATTTTCTTCATGACATTTATAGCAAGGATAATATTCTCCACAACATTTGAATTTAATTGAAATAGTATCTACCTTATTAGAATAGTGCTTACACCTTCCTTGATCATCAATAACATTACCTAGAATCTTCATATTTCAAACCTCTTTTCATAAATAAAATCTACTTCAATGGATCATCGTTTTTTCATTTCAAAACGCTTAAATTAAAACTTCGCTAGACGTAATCAATCGATTATATTGCTCCGTCATTATTCTAAAATGATGCTCTTCGTGGATGGCAAGTAGCTGGATAGATTGAATAAGGTTAGGATAGTGAGCAAGAGGATCTGGAAAAACAATATGCCCGGCAATATCCTCCTCAATATTTTTTACTAGTTCTTGCATTGCGCTCGTTTCGTTTACTAGTAATTGTTCGATTTCGTCACTGCTTAGCGTAAAACGTATTTTGGTGGGAGGTACTAATATTCCTGGAGCCCGCATGCCTCGTCTTTTTTTGTTTTTATATTCCTCGTAAATATCATGTATTTCAGTGGCAAATGGTTTGTTTCTTCGCATTTTCGCGTAAGGCGTCAGTAGTAAGGAAAACTTTGTTGCTGTTTTAAGCATTTTTAGGATTAGATAAAGGTGGTAGAAGTGTTCACCGATAGACCATTTTCCTTCTTTCTCACGATGCCATAGTTGTTCCTGTGGGAGTGATTGAATACAAGGTAGGTAGTGAGTCCGCTGCTCCTGTAATGTATGAAAATGATGCGCCATACTGTTAGATTTCATATTTTCCATTCTCCTTTATGCTGTTATTACCATTTTAGGAAATTATCTTGTGAAAGTACATAAAACACTATTAGGAAATGTCGATAAAAATGAAAAGTATTGTAGGAGGGATATGAATGAATAGTAGATTTTTAACAGCTGCAGATGCTGAAGCCTATCGGGAATTAAGATTAGAAGGGCTACAAAATAATCCCGAGGCATTTGGTTCTAGCTTTGAGGAGGAAAAGGATTATCCGATTGAGCTGTTTGCCAGTAGATTTGAATCGCAAGACTCCTTTACGTTAGGGGTATTTGATCATGAAGAATTAGTGGGCGTTGCGACGTTAGTGCAAGAAAGTAAGCTTAAGTTAAAGCATAAAGCGAGTATTCTTGCTGTTTATGTTTCTCCGAAAAAGCGAGGGCTTGGCATTGGTAAGCGTTTAATGGTTGAAACAATTAATAAAGCGAGGGAGTTAAAGGGAGTTGAACAACTTACTTTAACGGTGGTGTCAACGAATGCTTCAGCAAAAGGACTGTATTCTTCTTTAGGATTTGAGATTTTTGGAACGGAGAAGAAGGCATTAAAAATAGGTCAGCAATATTTTGATGAGGATTATATGGTTTTGTTTCTATAACTTATTTCAGTGGATGTTTGAACATCCACTGAAATAAGTTAAAGCCTCCGGCGGATGTCACGGAATCGGTAAGGAGTTCTTTGTGCAAGCACAAAACTGATTCCGGAATCAATTATGCCTTGGCATAATTGATTGATAAAAACTCCAAGAGCTTTTAGCCTTTGGAGTTTTTTTTTTATGGTGAGCTCCAATGAAATATTGAAACTAAAGCAATGATTAAAATAATCACAGTAATCATAAAAGTGACGTAGCTACTAGCGCTACCCGCCGTTTTATTTTTCAGTAGCTTTAAGCCCAGTACTATATTAATAATTGATAATGCGAATGCTAGCCAAAACCCTAAATCACCTAAGCGTTCAATTTGAATTGGTGATTGATTGTAAAAATAATTATAGGTGATACCAAGAACAAGTAAAATTGCCAGCACAATATTAGTCGTTGCAATTTTATTGTTGCTAATCATAATTGCCTCCAATCACTCCCTTTATAGATGTATAGTATGCTTAAAATAAAAATCTGATAAAGAATTTAAGCTTACCGGATTTGATCACATTACTCGGTTTATTCATCGGAATATTCAGTGAATTATGCAGGTAAATCTTTAGTTTCTAGGGCCTATTCTTCCACCTTTCGTTAACCAACTCCAACATATCTCGAAAAACTTTACCTTTTCTTGTAGTAAATAAGGAAAACCAATAAACAACCAATACAAAAAAGCAAGAACCAACACACCCATTAATATACTGTTCACTTGTGTAGCAATAAAAATGCTAAGGAACATAATAAGAAAATATAGTACAGCAATTCTCCTGTAGGCTATCATAAATTTCCCCTCCTATTAATTACAATCATACAAAAGAGGTAAACTTTTTAGCAATAAATTACATCCGGTCACAATGAAATTTAACTTCTATCAGCAAATGTTTTCTTGGCAAACCTGATCATGTCGAATTAAAAGCTCATCACTTACACAGCAAAGCGGGGCTTATTGCAACTCACTGTCGTCACCTCGAAAAAATAAAAAACGATGCACATAGCGAAGACACTATGTACATCGTTTTATTAATTGATTAACCTTTTAGGAAATCAGGTTTTGCGAAGTTTGGATTTGGATATTTATAGAAGCCTTCACCTGTAGCGCGGCCAAGTTTGCCTTTTTCGATATACTCTGTTTTTAAGAGGTTGGCTAATTTTTTAAAGTTTTCTTCACCAGTAGCAGCGGCTTTTGCTTCTACAATGTTGAATGCAGTGTTAATGCCGACAATGTCAAGGATGGCGAATGGACCTAGTGGTGCACCTGTTCCGATCATCCATGTTTTATCGATTGTTTCTGGGTCTGCTACTTCTTTTACTAATAGTGATTCAGCAGCATCTAAAAATGGAACTAGTAATGAATTCAAAATATAGCCTGGTTGTTCTTTATATAATGGAAGTGGAACCATGCCAATTGCACGTGCAAATTCTACGACTTCATCGAACACTTTCATATCAGTGCCTGGGTGTTTCATAATTTCGGCTGTGTTGTTTTTCCAAATCGTATTTGCAAAGTGAAGTGCTATAAACTTCTCTGGACGACCAGTTGCTTCTGCAAATTGGCTTGGTAATAAAGTAGATGAGTTTGTCGCAAAGATTGTTTTAGCAGGGGCAACTTTGCCAAGGTTTGTGTAAAATTCTGTTTTAATTTTAACAACTTCAGGAATCGCCTCAATCACAAGGTCAGCATTTGCAACCGCTTCTGATAAATCACTTTTAAATGATAAACGTGCATATGCAGCATCCACTTCTTCTTGAGTAGCGCCTAAATCTTGTTGGTATAACGGTTTTAATTGTGTGATACGTTCTTGTGCATTTGTTAATGCCTCATCATTAATATCGTATACCGTTACATTAAATCCTTTAAAAGCTGATTGATAAGCAATTTGACTACCTAGAACACCGCTACCTGCAACCGTAATATTTTGATAATTCATCATAAATTCCTCCTTCGAAATTGTTACATTAATATAATTGTTTGGATATGTAATGTATCCCTTGTTACAACACCATACTACTTCTTTCGATAATGAAAAATCAAATGAAAGCCTCAATTATTATAACGATATAAAGATTTATACACTTTAATTGAATTTCCTAAAGCAAGTATGGACGTAATAAAATAAAAAAATGTCACCCGAGAGAGTGACATTTAATTTTCAATGGCTGCTAATGCTTTGTCCATTTGGCGTTCATTATATTTTATTACATTGCTATTAGTGGATTCGAGTCCCTTAAAAGTATAATTAGAATTTTGATAAAACCCAAAGACAAAATTGTTGATAGGCGTTTCTTCTTCTCCATAGTATCTATTCACTACATATGCCTTAAATATATTTCCTAGCATATATACATCATTTTGTACGTCTGCTAAATATTGTTTATTTTTATATTCGGCAACGACGTAATCCTCGAATTCTTTGATTTCAGCCTTTGTAGCTGGATATTTTTTAGCGTAGTCTTCAATTGCATCGAACTTTTTTGGAGGAGTGCTATTAAGAGAAGCAACCTCTTTTATTTTATCCTGCCAAGTTGCATCTTCTGTTGATTCTACTTTAGCTACTGGTTTTTCTTCATGTATCTCTTTCTTAGGAGATTTTTCTTGGCTTACTATTTTAGACTCAGGTAGAAATTCACTAGCACCTAAAGCAGAAAGACATAAAATAATAATAGAAATTCCCGTAAACTTTAGCATTTTAATTGCTTTTATTCTGTCCAATTTTATGAAATTGAAAATGGCAAGAAGAAGGGAAATCACTCCCGTTATACCACTTAATATAAATATGCCAGAAAGTATTTTAAACAAGTATAAAGCCCCCTTTCTTATAGTGTAACTTTAAAACTGATAGCTTTTCCAATAATCTTTGCAGGATTATTTTGGTCTACTATATAAGGTTCATGTTTTGGGTTATCTGGCATTAGTAAAATGGTATCGCCTTGTTTTTTAACGCGCTTAAGAGTTGCTTCTGTATCTCCATTTACAAGAACAGCTGCTATCTCGCCGTATTCAACTTCACTTTGTTCCCTTATTAAAACTCTAGAGCCATTTGGTATAGTCGGCTCCATCGAATCACCTTTTGCCACTAAAGCAAAAATATTTCCTGCGGGTAATAACTCGGAAAATTCGTACATATAGCCTTCTACATTTTGCTCCGCTAGGATGGGCTCTCCACAAGCGATGGTACCTAAGATTGGAATTTTCGCAAAGTTTGGTTGTATTTCTATTAAATTTGTCGGCTGCTCTTCCGTTAAATCAGAACGCCTAATATTAAAGTAGTCAGCCATTAACTGAATTTTATCAGGCCTAGGGTATGTGCTAGCTTTCATCCAATTAGAAACGGTTGTCTCTGGTAAATTTAAATCTCTAGCCATATCTGTTTGATTTAAACCTCTTTTATCCAATTGCTGTTTTAAGTTTATGGAGAAGACGATTTTTAGTTTATCCGATTTATCCATATTAAAGCACCTCCTTTAATATAATGATACCGATAATCAGTAGTTGTGTAAACTCTAAAGTACCTTTTAAAGGAATTTTTCGCTTGACTATACCGTTTAAAGGTATTACAATAAATTTACATTGTAAAAGATATTGATTGAGTAGTAACAGAATCTATTTAAGAATAAGGAGCGGGATTTTGAATGCAATAAAACAAAGAAACGCGTAGTGGAAGAAGCAAAAAAATTTATACAGCAGTACCGTTTAAAGGTATCGTTAATCAAATAAAAATAAAGTGGGTGCTAAGTATGTACGAATGGTTAAGAGATTATCAGCAAATTGAAGATGAAATTACATATTTGGAATATAATTTAGAGAGATCACAAAAAGAGTTGAAACGTTGGGTCAGTGGTGATTTAGCAGGAGTAAAGCTGACTGCAGAATCTGATGGCGCGAAACTAGAGGAACGGATAGAGCGAATTGAAAAAGAATTACAAATTAAGCTTACTGAACAGAAGAATTTTATGGAGCTTATTAGTAACTTCAGTGGATTGAATCATAAAATTTTAAAATTGAAATATGTGGATGGTATGACATTAGAAGAAATAGCTGAAGAGTTAAATTACAGTGCAAGTTATATTTATAAAAAACATGCGGAAATTGCCAAGATGATTAGATTTGCTCACGAAATAAAACTTACACATTGATAAGGATGGAAGTGCTTATTAACTGTAGCTTAAGACCACTTGTAAAAAGTGGTCTTTTTTTATAGACAACGGGATATGTTTATTTCCCTTAACTGACACCTAGTAGTAAGAATAGAAACAATTGAAATTCCGTTATAAGATGGTAGTGTAAAAGTTCGCTTAAYGAACAACATACCCTTTAGTTAGAGATCACTTAGAAAAAAGTGGTCCTTTTTTAGGAAAGCCTCGATAAGTGAGCTTTCCTTTAACTGACACTCAGTAATGAGAATAGAAACAATTGAAATTCCGTTATAAGATGGTAGTGTAAAAGTTCGCTTAAYGAACAACATACCCTTTAGTTAGAGATCACTTAGAAAAAAGTGRTCCTTTTTTAGGAAAGCCTCGATAAGTGAGCTTTCCTTTAACTGACACTCAGTAATGAGAATAGAAACAATTGAAATTCCATTATAAGATGGTAGTGTAAAAGTTCGCGTTAATAAACAACATATTCTTTAGTTAAAGATCACTTAGAAGAAAGTGATCTTTTTTTAAGGGAAGTTCTGATAAGTGAACTTTCATTTAACTGACACTCAGTAAAGAGAATAGAAACGATTGAAATTCCATTATATGATGGTAGTGTAAAAGTTTGATTGACGAGCAACATACACAGTAAAGATAAATAACTATCAGCTAGAAACCACTCCAAGCCGAGTGGTTTTTTTGCTCATTAAAATTTATAAATAGAAGGGTGTGAGTAGATGGAGCCTATTTACGCAAAGTGCAATAAATCATGTGGTCACAAATTTTATGTTCAACATTTTAAGAAAGACAAGCTGCAGGCTGCGATTGAGAAAACTTATTTTACTTGTCCAAACTGTGGTCGAGAGTATGTATGTTTTTACACGGATGAAAATACACGTAAACTTCAAGCTACTTTAAGAGAGCTGCATCGAGAAATGAAATGGATTGAAAAAGACGAGCTAGATGGGCTGAAAATAAAAGAGTCTGACTTAAAACAATTAATTTCGAACGGTATGGCTAGTGTTAGAAAATTAATTGAAGGCTAATTGAATCAGGGCTCTTGAAAGGAGGTGAATAAAGTGAATAGGAACGCAAGAATGAAAACGTCTACTAGTTTCTTTTCAGTAGGCGTTTTTAATATTCCAAAAGTAAGTAATTGTAAACAGCTTTTTTATATCGAGAAGCCAACATCATTAGAACTCTTACTTTATTTAAGAAGTTCAATATTTCATTCACTGAAAGGAGAAATTATTTTAAAGTCTTACCTACATTAATAAAAGTAGATTAGGAGAAAAATATGAGAGATCTAATGAATCACATTCCCTCTATATTAGAGCCATTAGGTCTGCCCATCATCTTTAATGGATATCCTAAGGGCTCAGAAAAGCCAAATCAGTTCATTACCTTTTTAGAAATAAGTGCAAAGCCTATTTTTGAAGTAGGCGGAGATGAACTAGAAATCGAAAGGATTATACAAATCAATGTATGGTCCAATTCGAATTATCATCAGCTTGCAGAGAACATCAAACGATTGATGGGAAATGCGGGCTATGAGCGAACATTAGAATATGATGAACCAACTACCACAGGCGAGTCTCACTATAATAGGGTGCTACGATTCGTCTTTTTTGATGAATAATTATAAACAATTAGGAGGTCATGTAAATGACAACAGTAAATGAAAAACCACAAAAAATTAGCTTAAAACGTATTCACTATGCACTAATGACAAATGAACAAACAGAGGCATGGGGTGAAGTGAAAACTTTAACAATGCCTATTTCTATGACACTTACACCAAACTTCTCAGAAGCGCATTTAGATGCTGGGGATCGTGTAGTAGATCAGGAAGCACAATTGGATTCTATCACAATTGCTGGTGAAACCGCTGATTTACCAACAGATGTGCTAGTAGATTGGTATGGACACAAAAAATCTGCTGAAGGCGGTATTATTACAAACGCAAATGATACACCAAACTCGATTGCAATTGGTTTTGAATCAGGCTCTAAGCTGGTTTGGTTATTAAAAGCAAAATTAAAACCAGGTGAAGAAACAAATACAACTCGTAAAAAAGGTGAAACAAGTTATAAAGTATATCCATTCGGTGGTGAAGCATTACCACTAATCGATGGTGTTATCAAACATACGGTAGATACACGAGATGCAGGAGTAACAGTAACTGCAGAAACATTCTTTAAAGCTGTTGCGAAACCAAGTGAAACAGTTGAAACACCATAATTAGAGAGGAGCCCTTTAAGGGTTTCTTTTCTTTTTTATTTCAAGACTCTGTGAGTAGCTGTAATGACAACATTATTAACGAAGATAACTAGAAAAGGATGGATGAATTATGCAAATTACTTTAAAAATTAACGGACAAGAAAAAATTTTCTCGAATGACTTTGTGAAAGCACGAGTGTTCCGAAATGCACTAAAGATGAACGAAAAAATGCGAAAAGAAGGTAATGAAATTTCTGTAGAAACATTTGATGAGATGATTTCCTTTGTTGTGAACGTGTTTGATAATCAATTCACAATTGATGATGTATGGGATGGTTTAGAGGCTGGAAGATTACAAGAGGAAATTATGCGAGTTTTCAATAACGTGCTAAATATTGGCGGACTTGAAACAAAACCGGCTCTTAATGATGCTGAGGGAAAGCTAGTGGAATAACTCCTTATGAGTATATTAAAAAATTTTATCGGGATTTGATAAAAGAAGGTTATAAATTACATGAAGTCGACGAAATGGATATTCATTTTTGGTTTGAACTTACAAGTGATTTTGATGAAATGGAGGAGGTTACAGCTGATGAAATTTCTTGGTTGTGATTTATTCTCCAAAAAAGGCGGTGATGAAAAATGGCGGAGATTGGTGCTGTTGAACTTAGTCTAAATACTTCTAATTTCGATGGATCCATTGAGCAATCTATTAGGCGATTGACCGCAATGGGGGCAGAATTACAGGCTTTACAGGCGCTTGGTACTAACTACGAAAACTCTATGGAGGGTTTATCAAAAAAACATGATATTCTCACACGATCAGTTGAAGCATCGAACCTTAAACTAACAGAGCAACGTAGAAAATACGAAGAATTAATAGCCTCCGAGTCAGCAAGTACAGATGCTATTGATAGACAGGCAATCGCTGTTAATAAAGCTCTTGCTGAATACAATCGTTTAACTACACAGTTACAAGATGTAGATAATCAATTAAATGTACAGACGTCAACTTGGGATAAATTTCAGGAAACTGGAGGCAAAGTAAAATCTGTTGGCGAAAGCATATCCTCTATTACAGCCCCTATTAAAGATTTTGGTTCATTTGCTTTTAATGCTGCAGTAGATTTTGAAAGTGCTTTTGCTGGAGTGCGTCAAACGGTGAACACGAGCGAGGAAGGTTTTAAAAATCTTGAAGATGGTATACGTGGTATGGCTAAGGAGCTTCCAGTTAGTGCTACCGAAATTGCGGGAGTTGTTGAATCAGCTGGACAGCTAGGAATTGCTGAAGAACACCTTTTATCTTTCTCACGAACAGTTATTGATATGGGCAATTCCACGAGTATGACCCGTGAGCAGGCTGCGAAGGAATTTGCTGATTTTGCAAATATTGTTGGAATGGGGCAAGGTGATTTTGATCGTTTAGGCTCTTCAATTGTTGAACTTAGTAGCAAAACGGGTGTTGCTGCTTCTGATATTATGGCAATGGGAATGGGATTTGCCGAGCAAGCTTCCAAGGCTGGTCTAACAGAGGCCCAAATCATGGGGCTAGCTGCTACTATGTCTAGTCTGGGGATTAACGCTGAAACCGGGGGAGCGGCGATGACTTCGGTTCTCCAAAAAATCCAAAAAGCAGTAGGGGATGGTGGCGATAGCTTATCAGGATTTGCTAAAGCGGCCAACATGTCTAGTGAAGATTTTAAAAAGGCCTTTGAAACAGATGCTACCTCTGCATTAGATGCATTAGTGAAGGGGTTAGCTGAGTCATCAGAAGGTGGAGCAAACCTAAAAAGTGTACTTGCAGATTTAGGTGTTAACGGTGATGAAACAGATGTACTTTTAAGCATGGCTGGTGCCTCTGATTTGCTATCATCGGCTGTTGATTCATCCTCAGCTGCGTGGGAGGAAAACACGGCTTTATCAGATAAAGCAGCTGAACGCTATAAAACGACAGAATCTCAAATGGCTACAATGAAAAACGAACTAACAGATATTGGAATTAGCATCGGGAATATTTTAATACCGATCGTTAAGAGTTTTTTAGAAAAGCTTCAGCCGTGGATTGAAAAGTTTTCTAACCTTAGCGATGGTACCAAAAAGCTAATTACGATTATTGGTGGGATTGCGGCGGTTATTGGGCCAGTTCTTGTAGTATTTGGAACATTAATATCAACGGTCGGTACAATCATAGGAGCAATTAGTAGCCTAGGATCTGTTTTTGCAGTATTAAGTGGACCAATAGGATGGATTGTAGCTGCTATTGCTGCACTAATAGCTGGCGGTATAGCATTATATAAAAACTGGGATGTAGTTAGCGCAAAAGCAGTTGAAATTTGGGAAGGCATAGCAAGCTTTTTCTCAGGATTGTGGACAAGCATTACAGAAGCGGCTTCCGCTGCATGGGAAGGGTTTACCCAACTACTCTCAGAATTATGGACGTCAATTATAGACGGAGCGATAGAAATATGGGGAGGTATAGTAACCTTCTTCTCAGAATTGTGGACAAATATCACAGAAATAGCGTCTATCGCATGGGAAGAGTTTACGCAGATACTCTCAGAATTATGGACGTCAATTATAGATGGAGCAATAGAAATATGGGAAGGCATGTTAACCTTCTTCTCTGAGTTGTGGACAAATATCACAGAAATAGCGTCTATTGCATGGGAAGAGTTTACGCAGATACTCACAGAATTATGGACGTCAATTATAGACGGAGCAATAGAAATATGGGAAGGCATGGTAACCTTCTTCTCAGAGTTGTGGACAAATATCACAGAAATAGCGTCTATTGCATGGGAAGAGTTCACTCAGTTACTCACAGAATTATGGACGTCAATTATAGACGGAGCGATAGTAGTATGGGGAGGTATGGTAACTTTCTTCTCAGAGTTGTGGACAAATATCACAGAAATAGCGTCTATTGCATGGGAAGAGTTCACTCAATTACTCACAGAATTATGGACGTCAATTATAGACGGAGCGATAGAAATTTGGGAAGGCATGGTAACCTTCTTCTCGGAATTGTGGACAAGTATTACAGAAATTGCATCTATCGCGTGGGAAGAGTTTACTCAACTACTCACAGACTTATGGACGTCAATTATAGACGGAGCTGTAGTAATATGGACTGGTTTTGTAGAAAGCCTATCAAATATTTGGACATCAATAGTTGATATCGCTACTACTATATGGGGTACCATTTCATCTGCGATTATCGAAATAGTTACAACTATTATTAATGGAATAGAAGTTGGATGGAATAAATTAAAAGAAACTACCGAAATTGTATTTAACGCGGTTAAGTCATTTTTGAGTGATGTATGGAACAATGTGAAAAATGCAATTGTAGGCACGGTAGGAAGTATTGTTGATTTAGTCGTATCGGGATGGACAAGGTTCAGCCAGATGACAACAAATACATTTAATACGATAAAAAACTTTTTGAGTAATGTATGGGAATCTATCAAAACTACGGTAGTAAATACAGCTACCCAATTAGTAACAAGCACTATCCAAAAATTCCTCGATATTAAAGTGGCAATAGAAACAAAGATGAATGAGGCTAAAAAAGTTGTTACTGATATTTGGGATAAAATACTTAGTATTTTCAGCGCCCTCGATTTGCGTAAAATTGGTAACGATATTATTCAAGGTCTAATTAATGGTATTGGCGACATGGCAGATCTTGTATGGGATAAAGCTAAATCAATTGCAACATCAATAGGAGATGCAATAAAGAGAACTTTAAAAATCAATTCTCCTTCACGAGTAATGATTGCAATCGGTAAAGGCGTTGGTGAAGGCTTAGCAATAGGGATTGAGAAAGGCAGTGATGGAGTTAACAGAGCCGCTGAGAAATTAGCAGAGGCTGCAATTCCTGATTTAACCCAGCGTTTATCAATTTCTAAAGAGGCCATCGAAAAAGCTCAGCAAATCGTAAGCAATGTAATAAAAGCCAATGCAGCTGAAATTCAGGCCATGCAGAAAGAAGCCGAGAATAAGAAAGCTGAGATTTCTCAACAGGCTTCAGACAAAATTACAGCAATCAAAAATAATGCAGCGAAAAAACAGGTAGCTCTTACAGCAGAACAGGTAGCCCAAATCAAGAAGTTAGAAGAACAATCATTAAAAGACCGCGAAGCAATTACAAATCAATACGCTGAAAAAATGGCAAAAGCAGAATCTAGGTCTGCAGATGTAAAATTCAAAGCCTTAAAAGAATATGTTGAAGCTCAGAAATCTGCTGGAGAAATGTCGGCAAAACAAGAAGCTGAATTTTGGCGCTATAGTGCAACGGCGTTTAAAGAAGGTACAAAAGAAAAAACAAATGCATTAAAAGAGTTCAAAAAAGCGTATTCTGAGATGGTTAAGGAACAATTCGAAAAAGAGAAGGACTACGTTGAAAAACGTAAAAAGTACAATTCAATCTCTCTAGCAGAGGAATTGAAGGTTTATGAACGCTATCTAGGACAATATGAAGCTGGTACAGACGAACGAACGTATTATGAAGAAAAATTTTATAATACGAAAAAAGAAATAAGCGAAAAAATTAAAACTATCAATAATGATTATTTAAAGCAGACGCAGGATGTTAACAAAAAATTATTGGATGAAGAGCAAAAACTTAATGATGATTACAATAAGGCTTTAGATAGTCGTATAAAAAGTATTAAAGGTTACTTTGGATTATTTGATGAAGTTAAAGTAGCCGATCCTATTGATTCTTCTAGCTTAACGCAAAATTTAAGTGAGCAAGTGAATGCCTTATCTCAATGGCGAATTGAGTTATCAAAACTTGAAATTCGTGGATTATTATCAAATGTGATTATCGATGAACTCGAGGCAATGGGCCCAAGTGTCCTTGCACAACTGGAAGCTTTAAATCGAATGACAGATTCAGAAATGATGCAATATAAAGACTTGTATGAGAAAAAGCTACTAATAGCACGTGAATCAGCGATAAAGGAACTAGAGCCATTAGAAGCTGAAACGAAGGCGAAAATTGAGGGTTTACGTAAAACAGCAAACTCGGAATTGAACACACTAAATAGCGAATGGCAAAAGAAAATCAAGGATGTTGTTCTGGGAACAGAAGAAACCCTAGGCTCTATGAATGAAATTGGGAAAAATGCTATTCAAGGTTTAATTGATGGCATGAAGGGAATGCAATCAGCATTACAGCAAACAGCAAATAACCTTGTCCAAAATGTTTCGGATACATTAAGAGATGTGCTAAATCTAAATCCAACATCTTCTCTATTACAAAAGGTTGGAGATGGTTTAGTCGATGGGTTTGACTCTATTATGAATAAAGCTACTAATGTTAGTAAACTTCTAGCAAATAGTGTTACCCACGATTCTTCTTCTTTATTGCCAATACAAAAATCAAAGAATAACAAAACATCACAAAATTCAGGGCCATCAACTATTGTTGTACAATCCATATTAGATGGACAAGTTTTAGGAGAATCTGTTGTAGATGTCGTAAGCGGCAAACAATATAGCAATGCAAGCATTCATGCATTGACGAGGGGGTTAAGTGGTATATGAAGATGATTTTAAAGGATGGCCGTGAAATGCTGATGAGCGACTACAGTTTAAAATTATTAAAATATTACATTCCTTCTGTATCAATAGAGCATCAATCGTCTGAGGTCGATGGCAGTGATGGAGCAATCTTCACGAGCACACGCTTTAGTGGACGAACAATTACTGCAAAATTTATGTATAAAGCATTTGATTATCATGATTTTAAATTGTTTATTGCCGACATTAATATGCTATTTGCCCGAAAAGAATATTTTTATATTATTTTTGATGCTGAGCCTGGAAAGCGCTGGAAGGTACGTCTTGCAAACAGCTATCAACCAAATGAGCTATTACGAAAAGTAGGAGAGCTCGAAATACAATTTATTTGTGAAAATATTTATGCAGAATCGGTTCCTACAACTTTAGATTTAAAGGAATGGGACATTGATAAATGGGCATGGGGCATGGGTCTTGATTGGGATGAAGATTTAGCCTACTCATGTAATAGCAACCATTTCACAATTAAAAATTATGGAAATGTTGCTGTGGATCCACGCCAAAACGAGCTTACTATTACCTTAAAAGGTAATTTCAACAATAGCGTTATTATTACTAATAACACCACAGGAGAAATGTATCAATTTAATGGTGCTTTAACTTCTTCAGATGAATTAAACATTAGCGGTATTCGCTCGTTTAAAAACGGTACTTCCATTTTTAAACAGACAAATAAAAAACTCCTCTCACTAGCAGTTGGAGATAATAGTTTTTCAATCTCAGGCGGTACTGTTCACAGTATCGTTTTTAATTTTAGATTTTTATATATGTAAATAAGGATGGTGAAGTAAAGAGATGGTCATTAATTTACACACGACACAATCACCAGTCAGTCGATCAGAACGAATGAAAATAAATGAAAACTGGCAAAGGATTATTGAAGGGTTATCGAATTTACAAACTCAGATAAATATTTTAGTAGGCGGAGAAATTGATGGATTACTACAAAAGTTAGATGATGCAATAGAACAAGCTAATATTGCTGTACAACAAGCGATCGATAAAAATAATGAAGAAACCCAAAATGCTATTGAAGCCAACAATACTGCACTGCAAAATGCTTTGAATACACTTTCTGAAATGATTACTCAGTTAGATTTGGCAATTTCAAATGCAGAAACTGTTACAACTGAGACAAATTTAGCTAAACAAAGTGCTTTAGATGCTGTGGAACAAACAATGATAGCAATTAGTGAAATCAGATCTTTTATTGAGCATTTAAATCATCGAGGCATTTGGTCTCCAAGTGTACAGTATTACAAGAATAATATGGTAGTTTATGATGGCTCTACATTTATTGCTTTGCAGGATACTATTGGAGAGTCCTTACCCAACCAACAAGATAAAGTGAATGATTATTGGTCATTGTTTGTTGAAAAAGGAGAACAAGGTGAAAAAGGTGAGCCAGGAGCAGGAATTAATATACTTGGAAAATTAAGTAGTGTAAACGATTTACCTCAACAAGCAAATATAGGTGATGCATACTTAATTGAGGGAAGTCTTTATATTTGGAATGGCTTGTCGTGGGAAAACGTTGGGAATGTTAAAGGTGAAAAAGGGGACAGAGGGGATAAAGGAGACAAAGGAGAAAAGGGAGAGCAAGGGCTACCAGGAAAAGATGCAGATATTACCGAACTAAATCAAACTATTTCAGATTTGCAGCAAATTGTTGATGTTAATAAAGATGAAATTAATAAACATTTAGAAAACAAATCGCAGCATATGGATGATTCATCTCGTTTTGGGAAGAGAGCTAAAATGGCAAATGATTGGAATAGTGCAACTAGTAATGGTATTTACATTTCCCAGGGGAACGCACCGCTTAATCAATGGGCTATGGGAGAAGTTATTGTTAATGATACTGGTAATTTTATTTATCAAAAGGTTTTTGGTATTTCTGATAGATTAAGTTATTCTAGGTGGTTCACTGATAATTTAGGTTGGTCTGAATGGAATCCTACTGAAACTGGAATGAATGTGGCGCCAGATACTGGTGGGAACGAAGACCCTAACACAACTTCAAAACCATTAATTCTTACTAACCATGCAAATGCTGGAGGAGGCTGGTGGTATATAGAAACGAAATGGTATAGATCAACTAGTGCTGGGGAAAAGAGTCAAATCGCTACTAGTTATGCATCAGGTACAACCCCAACTTTAAAAGTACGACATTGTTATAATGGTACTTGGACGGCATGGTCTCAGGATCTACAAGGGCTTTTTACATCTGTAAGTAATGGTAAATCTCAAGTTGCGAACGCCATTACCCAAAAAGGTGTAGCTACTAGTCCTACAGCAGAGTTCGCGACAATGACTAATAACATTTTAGCAATACAACAATCCAACTATAAAAGTGAATACAGATCTATAAGTATTAACTATAGTGCTTCAAGACATGAGGTTGAAGAGGTCTTTAATGCTGGTTTTCCAGTAAAGAGTGCTTTAATAGTTTGTCATCGTTTTTTGGCGAATAATGGGAAAATAGAAGCAAACGTTTCTTACTTATACACAAAAGGTGAAGGAGGATATCTAAAGGTAGGTGGCCACTCTCAGGATGGAGTACAGTTAGCAGATGTTTATCCTTATTTGTTCAGTAATGGAAACTTACAATGTGGTATAGAAGGTAATACTGTTAATGCTAGATTAACTTATTTTGGTAGTATTAACGTTCCAGCACAAAAAGTTGGCATTGAGTTTTTTGCTTGGGGATAATAAATATAATTTTATTTGAGATGGAATCTACTTTATTGAAGAATATTTTATCGAAAGTAGGTGATAGAGTTTGCTAATAGTAACAAACGGTTCACAAATAGAGCCACTTCTAGAAACAAATTACGAAAAAATTGAAGAGTTGAATGGGGCATTACGTATCTCATTTAACTCTTTTTCACATGAAAAAAATCCAGGGCATCCGTTGTTAGATTTTGAAACAATTATTGAAGATGAGGATGGTCATGAATATGTAGTCAAAGATTTCGGTGGTGACACAATTTCTAAAAAGGCAACTGCTGTTCACATATATTTTTCTTTAGCTGATGAGTTTAAATATGATATTTACGGTGGCACAAGGACTTTCGATGATTTTATGTCATTTGTCCTTGCTGGGACTGGCTGGACTTTTATCAATGAAGATGTAGACGGGCATCAATTGCTACCGAATTTCGAGGAAGCAAATCCAATTGTTTTAATTGACCAATTATGTACAGCATTTAATTGTGAACGTCAAATATTACCTGGTAAAGTTCTTCGCTTCACAAAGAAAATTGGCGCGGATAATGACATTCAATTCCGCTATCGTCATAACATTGAAACCTTATCATACAGCGTAAATACTGCAAATTTAAAAACACAAATTCGTGGTTATGGTGCAGAGGGAATTGATATAACTTATACTTCGCCATTAGCTGATTCACCTAGAATTGGTATCCGCGTTGCAGATCCTATTCATGACGAGAAGATAGAATCTGCTGAAGAAATGACCACACGTTTAGCTAGTGAGCTGCCTCCAGCACCTGAAACGAACATTAAAGTTAAGGTCACAACAGTAGACGGTGACGTAGGGGACATGGTTTGGCTTATACATGAGGATCTTGCGCTAGAATACCAAACTCGAATTCTAAGTAAAAAGACAAAAAGAGATTATAGTAATTCAGAGGTAGAGATTGGGAATACTCAAGCGAAAAGTATTGTAGATGCCCTGTTAAATCAACATGCAACTATTAATGCTAACGATAAACGCTATCGTTCTAAATTTGAGCAAACGAATGATCGAATTGATTTAGAAGTAGAAGAAATTGACACATCGATTGCTGCAATTCATATTCGTGCTGATAGTATTACTCAGAGCGTCACAGATTTAAATAACAATTTAAGTAGTCGTATCACGCAAACAGCTACTGAGATACGAAGTGAAGTAACTGCTCAAGTAACTACAATTAATAACAATATTCAAACAGTCCGAAATGATGTATCGGCTGTTACACAAATAGCCTCACAAATACAGTCAACTGTGACTAGTCAACAAACTCAAATCAGTGGATTAGGAACACGAGTTACTACAGCGGAGAGTAATATTACACAACAAGCTAATCAGATAGAGTCAAAAGTCAGTGTCACAGATTTTACGGGTAATTCTGTTGTATCTAAGATAAATCAAACAGCGACGACTATTAGTATACATGCTTCAAAGATTAACTTGATTGGTGCAGTTAACGTGTTGTCCGACATTACAGGGAATTTAGGAACGATAAATACTGGTACATTGAATTCCGTGAATATTAATTCTGCTTATATAAGAATTAATGAAGATGTCTATATCGGTAATACATTACAAATCGGTCCGAGTTGGCTAGATAGTTCGCCAAAAATGATTCGTTTTGGAAGTTGGTCTGGTGGCTCTATTCAGCATTCGGGTGACACTTTACATTTGAATGCACTCGAGGGTGTAACAGCAAACGGAAAACACATCATGACTACTAATATGGATGGTTTAAGTTTAGCTTGGAATCGTACTTCAGGTGCTTCTGGGCGTTTATATTTGCGAAATTCATCTGGCCAAGATATTGGAATAATTAAGTTTGACGCTTAAAAATTTGATTAAAAGGAGAATGATAAACATGGATTATCAAGTACAACTAAACAATGGACAGGCAATTAATTTGAAAAATGCTGAGTTTGATGCTACGGCATTTACAGCAACATTAAACGATCAAAAAATTAACTTTGTAAATATTGGTGGGGCCATCATTAACAAGCACATTATCGTGAGTGTATTACCGGCGACAGCCACACAAACAGAAACGCAGTCTTAAGACGGGCGTTATTTTTTTATTCAATTTTGAGTAGAAGCCTTCCACATATGTGGAGGGCTTTTCTTATGGACTATTAATAGGAAGAAGTGGTGGAGTGGACAAATGGATAGCGACTTGGAGTGGTTTTATTGGAGCAATTATTTCATATCTGGTGAATGGTTTCGGCATGGCAGTAACGGTTTTAATAGGATTTATGGCGATTGATTATCTCACTGGTATTTTGTCTGGTATAGCTAACCATAATTTAAATAGCCGAATTGGTGTGAATGGTATTATTCGAAAAATATATTATTTGATGTTAGTTGGATCAGTTTATTTACTAGCTTTAGTGATACCAGGGATCGAATATGCAGGTGATGGAGCGGCGATTGCTTTTTGTGTTATAGAGTTTATTTCTATAACAGAAAATGGTACAAAGATGGGGTTTCCTACACCAACTTTCATTAAAAATATTTTAGCGATTGTGAAAGATAAAACGGGTGAGGGGGACAATAAATGAGTACTAATATAACAACAACATGCAGAGATTTAGCCCAATTATTACCAACTGCGCAATTAGCATGTCGACTCTTATTTCAAGAATGCTACAAGGCAGGCATTCGTAACGTTTTTATTACCGAAACATATCGCTCTCAAGAAAGACAAAATTATTTATATGCCCAAGGACGAACTCGACCGGGACAGGTTGTTACTTGGACTCTTAAAAGCAATCATAGCAGTCGTTTAGCTTGGGATATTGCCGTTGGTCCTCCAAAAACACTTTATGATGTAACTATACTGAATAAAGTGGGTACTATCGCTCGCAAGCTTGGCATTACATGGGGCGGGGATTGGATTGGTAGCATTGACCGACCGCATTTTGAAGTTAAATCGACTTGGAAGATGCCTACAGGTTATAAGTTAGAGGGACAAGTAATCGTTTCTAGTAGTAGCAAAACAACAGTCCAATTACTTGTAGAAGACAAGAAGGAGGACAACAAAGTGACACAAGTATGGAATCCTGCATCACCAGCAATGCGCACAGAAACAGAAAATTATATAGCGCAAGCAACCAAAGAAGGTATTATTCAAGATTCGCATCTAAAAGATTTAAAAAATGGTGTAATGACAACTGACCGATTATTGGGCTTGTATATTACAATTCAGCAACGCCGAGCTAACTAGTTTTAACTGCTTTCAGCAAATCTTCTGAAAGCAGTTAAAGCCGATTCCGTGACGCAATTATGCGAGGCATAATTGATAGACACCGCCAAAATAATGGCGGTGTTCATTGGCTTGGCAATGAAATTTTATTTCAAAAATGATTCTCCATTACTTACCTCTACAAACAAAATAGTTTTACTGCGTTATTTCTTTAGATTTCTTCTAACTGGAAACTCCTTCCTTAACTACTAACTACCTACTAACGAATGAAAAGCTTTACTATTTTTCCTCCATAAATAAAAAGAGATATAAAACAAATTTAAGATGGGATGTTCATTCAAAATAGGAAATAATGATATAATTCGTTGAATTTATTGAAAAAATTACTTAATATATTGTAGAAATTATGTAATGTATTTGTGGGTTTGCATGGTGATTTAGTAATTTTTTACGTTATTAAAAATAGGACTTTCTTATAATTTTGAATTACTTACATATTTTTGTAGAATTACTAACGAATGTTTTAGTACACTGAATTTATGAATTGAAAGGGGCAAGAATAATAATGAAAAAGACAGTTTTAGCTGGAGCACTTAGTATTGCATGTTTTACAGGAGGTTTTGGGTTACAAGCAAATGCACAAGTAAATACACAAGAAAATGTGCAAGAAGTAGACGTTGCTAGCATTATCCACCCAAAACAGGCGGTTGCAGCTACTATACAAGTGCAATCAATGACTTACCAGGACCTCTATAAAAGACTACTAATCTCCGATTTAGCTATTAATGAACATGGTGTTGTAACAACAAAAAATAGTATCACGGCGAAGTTCTCCATCAGTCCTGATTTGACTGCAAATGAACAAAAAGAATTTAAAGCGTTGTACGGTTCAACTATGCAAATAAAATTTACTCCATCTGGAAATTCATATAAAGGAGAAGTTTTAACTGCTGGTGGGAAATGGATAGCTTTAAGTACTAAAGAATTAAATACTGTAATTACAACAATGCTCCCAGAAAAAAGTTTTGACTTAAAACCAGGGGGGTACTTCACAGATTCTATCGGACACTGGGCTGAGAGCTATATCCAAGTACTTTATCAATTCGACATAATTAATGGTACATCTGCTACAACGTTTAATCCAAACGGAAAAGTAACACGCGGACAATTAGCTTCTATGATTTTCCGTGCTGCTGGATTAGATGTGAAGGAAGATTATGAAGGTCCTGCTTCATATAATGATTTAGCAAACTTCCCAGGTGCAAAAGAAGTAGCGATTTTAGAAGAGTATGGCTTAATCGATATTTTTGATGCTGCTAATTTTGAGCCAAATAAACCGGCTACACGTGAGGAAATGGCATTTGTAACAGCAAGATATCTAGAAGCAATGGGTTATGATGTAAGTAAAGTTAGCAAAAATAACCCATTTACAGATAAAAGTAAAATGCGACAAGAAACTGTTGAAGCAATCGGATTATTAAAGCAATTAGGTGTGATTGATGGTGTGAACGGTCAATTTAATCCAACAGGTAATCTTACACGTGCGGAGTTCTCTAAAATTTTAACACTAGCATTAGTGTTACTTGATGACGAAGCGTAATAAAAAAGAAAGCAATCCACAATATTTGGTGGATTGCTTTTTTATTCGACTAGCATATGAAATAAGTGACTTAATAAATAACCTAATAAAATAAATGCTATAAAGGATTTTCGTGATACTGAACGAATATGATGCAAAATAAATTCTGAAATACTGGCGCTTGCGATTAACCCAATCGATACACCCATTAGTACGCCTTGTGCCTTATCAGATAACTCCCAATATTGACCGATCTGTATAAAAATACTAAAGAAAATCGAGAATGCCACAAAATAAATAAAGAGTCTCCATGGTCTTTCTCCTTGTGATAGTAATGCTGTTGAAAGTGCAAAGCCTTCTGGTAGATGATGTAGAATAATGGAAGCTGTTATTGCAATACTTAATGCGGACTTCCCTAGTAACTGTCCGACAGTAAGGCTCATTGGAATAGTATGGATAATTATAGCGATTGCGAGTAGTGATACAGAGGGATTTTGTGTATGGGAAGTGTGAAATAAACTATTAAGTATTTCAAACATTAAATAGCCCATCAATATTCCAAGTAAAAGGCCAAATGATTTGTACATTTGAAAAGAAGAAGGAATGACGTCAACTACAAGTATGCCAACTAAAAATCCTCCACTTAGTAATGATAATCCATGAGTTGTATGTTGGAATAGCCTGGAGAATACCCAAGCTAGAGCTCCTCCTATGCTAGCACTAAAAAAAAGGAAACCACCAAGTATCATTGCACTCAACTGCAAAATTCCTCCACCCTATATATTCTTTAAGCCGTTTTAACTTCTTTCAACGGGTGTCTAAACACCGCTGAAAGAAGTTAAAGCCTTCGGCGAATGTCACGGAATCAGAAAGGAGTTCTTAGGGGATGTTAGCCTAAAATCATCGCATCCATGCGATAACGGCTAACTGACCTGCATCGTGCAGGCCTAAGCACAAAGCTGATTCCGGACGTAATTATGCCGAGACATAATTGATAAAATATATGCTAAGTAGAAACGAATATGATAATCGCAAGTTTTAGAAAAATGTTCATGGTATTAATTACTAAAAAGTAAAAGGTTATTTTATCGATAAATCTATTTTTAGGGGTATTATTATCGAAATCTGTAATCAAACAGGACAGACAGCAATTGCAAAGTTGTTGGTATTAAATTGACTGAATATTATTTAAATTCTATACTCTTAAGTAGTTATACCAGATTCATTGATTTAGTAACTACTAATGAAGGTGAGGAATGTGAGTATGAAATGGGATGCGAGTTATGATGTGGTAGTAGTAGGTTCAGGGGCAGCTGGGTTAACAGCAGGTCTAACAGCAAAGCTACAGGGCATGAAATCATTAGTCATTGAAAAGACAGAGCGTTATGGCGGGGCATCTGCCTTGTCTGGAGGAGCACTATGGATTCCAAATAATTATGTGATTAAGAGTGAGGGTGTTCCTGATACACATAAACTAGCGCGTTTATACTTAGATTCAACCATTGGTGATCGTGTACCAGAGGCTTTAAAGGAAGCTTATATTAAACGAGGACCAGAAATGTTAAGGTTTTTAAATAATCATACTAGGCATATGCGTTTCCAATATGCAAAAGGATATTCAGATTATTATCCTGAAAAACCAGGTGGCTTACCTCAAGGACGGTCGATTGAGCCACTTATTTTTGATTTGAAGAAAATGGGGTCATTAGCAGATACGATGCGTCGTTCGACATTGTCTACTAAAGGCTTTACGATGAATAGCTATGAATTTCATAAGGTGAATATGATTAGACGTACGATAAAAGGGAAAACAACTGCCTTAAAATTAGGCATACGATTGGTGAAGTCGAAAGTTAAAGGAAGTCTGCCTGTTGCATTAGGGGAAGCATTAATTGCTCGTTTACGAATGTCACTTGCAGAAGCGAATGGAGAGCTGTGGATTTCGACTGCATTTAAAGATTTTATCGTTGAAAATAATCGGGTGACTGGTATCGTAGTTGAACGAGATGGGCAGGCGATGCACATCGAGGCGAAGCGTGGGGTAGTCCTTTCCTCGGGTGGTTTTTCTCATAATCAAGCATATCGTGAAAAATATTTGCCAGCACCAACTAACGCAAAATGGACTTCTACACCAGAAGGACAAACGGGAGATATTATCGAGCCAAGCGTGAAAATAGGGGCGACACTAGATTTAATGGATAAAGTATGGGGAGCACCTTCTGTTATTGATCCACAAGGACAACCTTTCTTCCTTGTTGCAGACCGCGGAGTTCCTAATATGATGGTTGTGGATGGTGTTGGGAAACGATATTTGAATGAAGCGGCACCTTATCATGAATTTGTAGACAATATGCATAGTCACCATCATAAAACAAACAATGCTATACCTTCTTGGATATTGATCGATGCAACGGCAAAGAGTCGCTATATTTTCACGGGATTATTCCCAGGACAAGCTTTCCCCAAAAGTTGGTTTGATAACGGCATCGTTAAAAGTGCACAAACAATTGAAGAGCTTGCCGAGCAAATGAATGTTCCTCCAGAAAATTTAGTGGACACTGTAGAGCGCTTCAATGCCTTTGCTCGTAATGGTCGTGATGAAGATTTTCATCGAGGAGATAGTGCCTATGATAATTATTATGGAGATCCCACTTTGACGAATCCGAACCTAGCAGAGCTTAATAATGCTCCATTTTATGCACTCTCTTTATATCCAGGAGATATCGGGACTAAGGGTGGCTTAGTAGTGGATGAGTATGCTCGCGTTGTAAAGTCAGACGGTACGGCAATTGAAGGGTTGTATGCATCGGGGAATTGTTCAGCCTCTATCATGGGCGAAACGTATCCAGGACCAGGTGCAACATTAGGGCCTGGTATGACATTAAGTTACATTGCAACAACGCATATGGCAAATGCAGTTAATAAGAAAGAATCGACAATGCTAAAGGTATAAATAGCCTGTTAAATCTATATCTTCAATCAACAGGTGAAAATTTTGAACAACTATAGCAATTATCATTTTTACCTAAAAAAATCCCTAGCGTCAATGCACGCTAGGGGTTTTTTATGATTAAAAGTGTATACCTGGTTTATCGCTTAGCTTACAGCCTGTACCATATTTCGCTTTTAAGGCACCTTTAAAATTAGTTTGTTCAAGTTCTGGGAATGCCTGCTTCCAAAGCTCAAATACATTGTGACTTGAAGCAGTACCTTCTTTTGTTAGACGAACAATATGGAAACCATATTCATCGTTGCATCGAGCTAATGGACGATTTTCACGCACTGTAATGATTCGACCGCTCGCTGTAACATCATATAAGCCCTCGTAACCTGAAATAGCACGTCTTTCTTCATCGAAGTCAGCTGTTTTTTCTACTTTTTCTTTTTTTGCTTCTTTGACTTCGTTTTTTTCTACAGGCTTAGCAGCTTCTTTAATTTCAGTTTTCTCTGCAGGCTCAACTACTTCTTTGACTTCATCTTTCTCTACAGATTCAGCCTCTTCTTTATTTTGAGTTGAAAGCTGTTCCACAATGACGAAATCCTTGTTAGAAGCTTTGTCGCTCATTGTCGCCATCACGTTCATAATAGAACCTACATAACGTACTGGTTTATCTTTGCCTTCTTCAAATACAAAAATATTATAATCGGTTTTATTCATCTTCTTCATAATAATATTTCCTGTTTTAGTAGTAAAACCGATAAATTTGTTCTTTTTAAGTACTTGTATTGCTTGTTGCTTTGTTAAAATCATTTTTTAAATCTCCTAAAGAATCGTTTTTTCTATTTTACCATAAAATCAGTTTTCCTGTTTTTCTTAAATATTGGATATTTCATTATTGCACTGATGTGGGGGAAAGAAAAATGTTCATCGCTATAGAATGGGGTTGATTCCCGTTCCGGCTGGGCTCTTTCTGAGGGCGTCCAATGAGCCGCTTCGCTGTAGGGTCTCGGGCCAACAGATGTTTTTTACGCGAAAGAGTAGTAACGTAGCAGCAACAAAGTGTTTTTCTGAGCGAAAGCGAAGCGACAGCAACAAAGTGTTTTTCTGTGCGAAAGCGAAGCGACAGCAACAAAGTGTTTTTCTGTGCGAAAGCGAAGCGACAGCAACAAAGTGTTTTGTCTGTGCGAAAGCGAAGCGACAGCCGCAACAGCATGTGATGGTTTTAGACTTCGTTCCTCTATTGCTAATCCACGAGGAGTCACCTAGTCTCCACTCCAATCAACTTATTTTAAAAATGTAGAATCTTTATTAGGGAGATTGGGTTGTATGGAGAATCGCCCAAGTAACCTTGCAAACTGATTAGCTAGGTAATAGAATTGGTCGGGTAATCAAGAAAAGTGATCGGGTAGAGCGTAAAACTGCTAGGTCCCCACAGGGCAACTGCTATAATCTATAACCACATACTCAAAAGGAGGATTTATTTATGGTGAAACATTTATTTACTATGAATTTAAAATGGTCGGAGGGGAGAAGTGGGACCGGGAATATTGTTGCGAACAATCTAAATACGAAAATTTCTATTCCTCGAGAAATGAATGGACCAGGAATTGGGACAAATCCTGATGAAATGCTGCTTGGAGCGGCAGCAACCTGCTATTTAATTACACTGGCTACACTACTTGAAAATTCGAAGATTGCTGTGTTGGATTTATCTATGCAAGCTGAAGGTTTTGTTGATGTCACGAACGGTGTTTTTACTTATGAGAAAATCGTACATAAGCCAAGAATTGTTGTACAAAATTTATCTGAGCGAGAACAAAAAAGAATCAATCGATTAGCTGAGAAGGCAGAGCAAACATGTATGATTAGTAAGGCATTAAAAGGAAATGTTCAAATTACATGCGATGTACAAATTATACAAGGGTGAAAAGGAACATCACCATTAATGGCTGAATATAATAATGTTAGGAGTTATTCAAAAATGATTTTTGAAATAACTCCTTTTTTTCATTTATCACTAAAAATTTGAAACGACATTTATTAAAATGTATGGCATTTTTAGTAGTCAGTTTGGAGTGGAGAATAGGCGACTTCTTTGCTGTCGCTTCGCTTTCGCACAGACAAAACTCAGTAGTTCTCCGACGCCCCCCTGGAAAGCGCTCAGTCGAAACGGAAATCAACCCACGATATGATGATGTGCCTCTTTTTTTTTACATATTATTATGAAACTGCTTTTTCAAAAGTAGTTCTATAAATGTCCCAAATGAATATATAAAATTAGGTGCTAAAAAAATGCAAAGGATGATGTGTTGCACGAGCAGTCAGCTCAGACTATTAAATTTTATAGTCAGTACGGGAAAAGAATTTTTGATATTACGGGGGCACTTCTATTACTTTTTATTACCATTCCTCTTATGTTTGTAGTATTCCTCATTTTACTTATTAGCACAGGCCGCCCTGTTTTTTTTAAACAAATCCGTACCGGACAGGATCATCAGCGCTTTGTTATTTGGAAGCTACGGACAATGACTATACAGGCGATTCCAGTGAATATGCCTACTATGTGTGCAGACGGAATTCCGGATGATTATTTTTTTAAAACTGAACAGGATGTACGAATCACGAAGGTCGGGGCCGTTCTTCGGAAGTTAAGTATTGATGAAATTCCACAGCTCATTAATGTCTTAAAAGGAGATATGAGTATTGTTGGACCACGACCAGAAGTTCCAACCATCACAAATGCTTATAACACTTTACAGGCACGCCGTTTAGAAGTAAAGCCAGGTTTAACAGGGCTTGCTCAGATTAACGGCCGCTCTAATATTTCTCACGGGCAAAAAATTTCATATGATCTAGAGTACGTTGATCGTTATTCTTTTTGGATGGATATTAAAATTATCATCAAAACACTTTACGTAGTTTTAGCGAGAACGGGTGCTTATTAAAAATTAAGGAGTGTTAGGTTCTGAAGATCGTTCAGCTTATTACATGAATGGATAAGATCGGAGGAGCGCAAAAGCATGTGGAGGCCTTGCCATAAAATTGAAGCAAGATGCTCACGAGGTAACTATTGTAACAGGCTTTTATGATCCATCACTGTGCGTTTTCAAGAAGAAAAAATTGAAGTTTTCAGCATCCCAGCCATGAGCCATGCAGCGAGCGATTCATCTAAAAAGGATTTACAAACCTTTTGGCAATTGAGATTAATATTTAAATTACAACCAGATATTATTGCTGTGCATTCATCGAAAGCAGGCGCAATTGGTCGTGTAGTTGGTAGGCTTTTACGCATTCCGATTGTTTTTACAGCTCATAGCTGGAGTTTTACAGAGGGCGTACCGCACAAAAAAGATGATGTATAGTCGAATGGAAAAATTCGTTCAGCCATTGACAGCAAAAATTATTACGGTATTTGAATATGATCGCATTAAAAAAATTGCTTCTGCTCATAAAATGCTGACGATTCATAATGGCATCTACCAAATAGAGAAGCGAGTAGCCCCTATTAAAGAGAATAAGGAGCATCCATTATTCGTGATGGTTGCTCGTTTTGAAGTGCCAAAAAGACAGGGTTTTATTGCTAGAGGCTTTAACGGAGCTTTCTGATGTACCTTGGCGGCGCTTGCAATTGATAGGTGATGGCTCACTTCGCCCTAGTTTAGAAAAATTCGTTGCCGACAAAGTCTTAATGGATCGTGTCTCATTTTTTGGTAATCAATTAAATGTCATTTATTTGTCTTGCTATCAGATTAGGAGGACTTACCGATTTCAATTATTGAAGCAATGCGAGCAGGACTTCCGATTATTGCTAAGAATATAGGTGGTGTTAATGAGTTAGTTTCTGATAATGAGAATGGATTTTTAATTAATTGAGATGATAAGAACTTACTAAAGAAAAGACATAAACAATTATTATTGGATGAGAGCTTACGTTAAAAAATGGGGGACGCAAGGAATTTTACGTTTCTACCAATGTATCAGAAAACTCTATTTGTCTACGAACAGGCTGTATTAAAGTCGGCTAAGAAAGGTGATTAATTTGCAATTAATTCGCATTCGAACTGATGATGAGCTTATGTGGTACAAGGATATTTGGGATGAAATTTTAGTAGCGGAGGACAATGATAATCCATTTATAGAATTTGCTTGGTTTTATAACTGGTGGCAAATTGTTGGGCGAAGAGAGCGTGTTGAGCTCTATGCTGTTGAAGAAAATGGTTCTATCATTGCCTTTTTCCCCTTCTTAGTTCGACTTCGATGGGGAATACGAATTTATGCTTTTACAGGAGATAATATTGCAAATTATTCTGCAAAAAAAGAATGGCTGTTGCCTGCTACAACATTTGTGTTTGATCAGCTCATTGAAAAGTATAAACATCTACTATTTAAGTTTCATGGATTATTGGAAAGCAAGGACTCTACAAAGGTCATTGAGCAATATTTTGTTGAAAGGCAGTTACGTCCGAGTATTTTTCGTGTAGTGACTCCGTATCTAGCCTTTCGTGATATAGATTTCCCTAACTATTTCAATCAACGTAGAAAAATGCATGGTGTGGATAGCAGAGAGCGTAAGCTGCGTGAATTAGGCTCATTAACGAGGAAAATCCCTTCTCAGGACGAGCTTTGGCAAATGTTTAAATTATTTGATCGACGATGGGCTAATAAAATAGATACAAGTGATTTTACGAAAGGTAAGAAAAAGGATTTTTTTGAACAGTTAACGCTTCTTAAAGGGGAAGCATTGCAAGTCGAGGTAGACGCACTTGTTTTTGAAGACCAATGGATTGCCTTCACCTACGGAATTTGCTGCCGTGGACGTTATGTAACTTACGAACTTGCACATGAGCCAACATTTAATATATTTGGCCCTGGCAGATTAGTGAATCAGGAAACTATTAAGAGAACCTATTCTGAAAACTATCGCCTGTTCGATATGAGTATTGGCTACGAGCCATATAAGTTCGATTGGCGTTCTAATATTGATTTTACAAGACGTATGCTCGTAAGCAGTGGAACGAAACGCTCAAAGCTATTGACGAGTAGTTATACGCTGAAAGAACGACTCAAGGAATTTTTAAAAGGCAATCATCGTGTCGTGGAATGGAAACGCAATACTCTAGGTCAATTACGTTACTTAGTAAAGTATGGAAAAGTAAAAGATTGGCTAGAATATGGACAAATGTTCGTAGAAAAATTTATTCGTTTTAAGCAAGTGGATTTGTATGAATTATCCCCATCAGATAATGTTACACCGCAACGACCTGTAGGAGATTTGTTTGAGGAGTTGTCGATACAGGATGCGATGCAACTCGATAAGGAAGAAATTATTTCTCTATTTTATAAGGGATACTCCATTTACAAAGATTCTTATGCAGAAACGAATAAGCCTGCGTTTGCGTTACATGCGGTGAACTTGCGTGTAGATGAATTGCAAATTGTTGAAGCATTGCCGAAGCAGACATATTTTTTAACCTATGATGTTTATAAAAATATCGATATTATCACAGCCTTTTTCCAAAAAATGAAACCTGCACAAACACTTTGGGTTACTGCAAGCTTTTGGCAATGGCGAAAGCGTAAACGATTATTGCAGCTAGGCTATAAACGTATTTCTCGAATGAAACATTTTAAATGTGCTCGCTATGAGCGAAATCATGTAGAAAAATACACAGAGAGTGGGGGCGATGTTCATTCTGTCCATTAAAAGTAAGCGATGGAATATCGCAATGCAGCATTTTTATTTTGTAGAGAAGCCAGCCAATGTTAGAAAATCCATGAAAGTTGTTGGATATACAAATTCACTTGTACCAAGCCGTAAGCTTGTTAAAAGTGAAACGGTTCATATTCACCTTACAGATAGTGAGTTATCATTGTATCTTGCTCTTTCAGAAAGTAATCGAAAAATTCTTCGTCGTGCACAAAAAGAGTCCTATCAAGTTTTTATTTATAAAGAACCATCAGATGAAAATTTACGAGCCTTTCAACAGTTTTATAATAACTTCGCAAAAAGGAAAAAACTCGAGCTAATTAGTAAGTCTCAAATGGAAGCTATTACGCTCTTAAAAAATAAAGGAGCACTATGGCTGTCTGAGATTCGCAGTATTTGTGGGCAAACATTATGCTATAGACTCGATATTGTATACGCTAAAAAAGCAATGTCCTATTATGTTGCGACTTGTCATTCACAATCGATGCCAGAGCATTTAATAAGACCAATTCGTTATGCAAATCGTTTCTTACTATGGCATAATTTATTGCATTTAAAGGAGCAAGGCTTTGTTTTATATGATATGGGGAAACTGACAGATGATCAAAATGTTCGTGCATTTAAGCTAGGCTTCGGTGGACAAGTCGTCGATGTATACTCCGGTTACATTACCCAATCCAAAATACGTGCACTGTTACTGGGCGTGCAAAAATGGAGGAAGTAGTAATTGAAGTAAATCGTGGAGGTCTTGTTATATCATTGGATTTTGAGCTAAATTGGGGTGTCCACGATGTATTTAAGTACGGACAATACAAAAAAAATATATATGGTGCACGTGAGGCATTGCCTAAAATACTAGAGTTATTTGAACGATATGGCATTCATGCGACTTGGGCAACAGTGGGTCTATTGTTTGCAGAAACAAAAGCTGAAATGGCTCACTACTTAAGAGGTATTCCCATAAAGTATAAAAACATGCGCTACGCGGCACATACACAACTTGCAAAAGTAGGAGAAAATGAGCAAGAGGACCTTTTACATTTCGGCAAATCCTTAATTGAGAAGATTAAACGTACGCCACATCAAGAAATAGGCAGTCATACATTTTCACATTTTTACTGTTTAGAAAATGGACAAACTGAAGCAAATTTTCGTGCAGATTTACATGCTACTGCCATGATTTGTGAAGAAAATATCGCACCAATGAAATCGATTGTATTTCCACGTAATCAAGTGAATGAAGCGTATTTCCCGGCGTGTCAGGAAGTGGGGTTTGTATGCTATCGAGGAAATGAAAAACATCTGTTGTACGATCCTCAAAAATTTACGAAAAAAGGTCGACTATTAGGTGCGAAAAAATGGCTGGATAGCTATGTTAATATAACGGGAAATCATCTAGTAACGCTAGAAGAAATGCAAAAGGATTCCTTTATTAACATTCGTTCAAGTGCATTTTTAAGGCCCTATTGTAGCCCTTTACGATTTTTTGAAGGCTTAAAAGTCCAACGTATTAAAGAGGGAATGCATGCAGCTGCAAGGTCTAAAGCTTTTTATCATTTATGGTGGCACCCTCATAATTTTGGCAAGAACATCGAAAAAAATTTAGCTATGCTTGAGGAACTTTTACAGTATTATCAGGAATTGCATAATCAATATAGCTTTCAAAGCTATACGATGTACGAGGTCGCGGAGCTTTGCCAAACTTTATCCCGCAAAAGCCCGATTGGTGAAGACTAATAATCAGTGGGTGAAAAAACCCCCACAAGTAGCAAACTAGAAAATGGCCTAGTTTGCTACTTTTTATGTTATAGGGGTAAATGGACTGTGGAGAATTTTTCAAAATTAAGAGGGGAAGTACTGAATTTTGACGAAATAAATATGTACTAATGGTACTATTAATGTGGAAGATATTTCTCTAGGTATATTTATAGGAACAATAAAGGTAGCATAGGGTAATTGACTTCACTTCGGCTCATCGGACGCCCCCAGGAAGCTCTGCTCTGCGCGAAAGCGAAGCGTCAGCGGCAAATGTTTTATCTGTGCGAAAGCGAAGCGTCAGCAACAAATGTTTTATCTGCACGAAAGCGAAGCGTCAGCGGTAAAGCGCCCGGTCGGAACGAAAGTCAACCCCACGTTATGATAGTTATAGAAAAATAGCATGAAGGTGGTCGGTTAACATGTTTATTCAACCAGAATGGCAGTATAAGCAAGAGAATGGTTCAGCTATGCATCAATGGATTAAGCAAAAAGAAAATCCACTTCCAAGTGATGTAGATATTATTTTATATGGTGCTTTATTATCGTATGCTAGTAAACCCTCCGAAAAAGCACTGTATCCAACAGCATTTCGAAAGGCTTGGCCCAGCTTTCAATCCTATAATTTAGATGAGCAAGTAGATTTGCGCTCGTTAGCAGTCGTTGATGTAGGCGATGTGGCCATCCACGAGACGGATAGAATGCTCTCAGAGTCAGCTATAGAAGCTGCGGCAGAAAGCTTAAGCACTGCATATTCTAAAAGTTTTACGTGTCTTATAGGTGGAGATCATGCGATAACATCTTGCTCTCTAAGAGGAATAAAGAATGCTTTTCCAAAGGATCGCATAGGGATTATTCAGATTGATACACATTTGGATGCCCGGAATCAGGAAGAGATTGGCTTAGCTTTGGATTCACCAATACAGCAGCTCATTGCAGCAGGCGTTGTGGAGGGGAAACATGTTTATAATGTCGGATTACACGGCTTTTTTAATTCACCAGAAATGATTCACTACGCGAAAGAACAAGGAATACATATGATTACATTAAAGCAAATGCGTCGTGATGGCATTCAATTAACGATTCGCGAAATGCTTCGTCAGCTTATGTATGAGGTGGATCGTATTTATGTATCAGTAGATTTGGATGTACTCGATATTATATTCGCCCCAGATGTCCCTGCTGCAACACCAGGTGGATTAACGGCCTATGAATTATTTGATATCCTAAAGCTCATTGGTGAAAATGAAGGGGTCCGCCATATTGACTTTGTCTACGCCGATCCAAAGGAAGGGGACCTACGCACTGAAACTGTAAAGATGGGCGTGATGGCATTTTTGCAATGGATAACAGGTATTCGATTGGATTACCGCAATCGTATTTCAAAGAAAGGCAACACTATGATTAGATAGTAAAAATGAGACGGAATAATGGCTTGTATATATTTACAATGAAGTTTGATGATAGTTTGCTATAATAGAACAATGCTTAATATATTATGAATGAATACATCATTGTATTGTTATAGAGAGGATTATTTATCATGACAACAAAACCAAAATTATTAATTATTGATGGCATGGCGCTATTATTCCGTTCATTTTTTGCGTCGGCTGCGATGGGACATTATATTCGCCTTGCGGATGGGACACCTTCTAATGGTGCCCAAGGCTTTGTGCGTCATGTATTGACGGCACAATCTATTATGAAGCCAACACATCTTGCTGTTTGCTGGGATATGGGTGCACATACATTCCGTAACGAATTATTTGATGGCTATAAAGCTAATCGTCCATCACCACCAGAGGAGATGCTACCGCAATTTGATATGGCGAAAAATTTATCTCAACAAATCGGCTGGCAAAATTTCGGTGTTAAAGGGATGGAGGCAGATGATTTAATTGGCTCAATGATTACAAAATTTCAGGATGAGGCTGACATTACGGTAATTAGCGGAGACAAGGATTTACTGCAGCTTTTAAGACCATCAACGGAAATTGCTTTTACGAAAAAAGGCTACACAGAGTATGACCTTTATACGCATACACGCTTTATTGAGGAATATGGCATCGAACCTATTCAATTTGCACAGGTCAAAGCTTTTATGGGGGATACGAGTGACGGTTATCCAGGCGTAAAGGGCATTGGACCGAAGCAGGCACTTACGTTAATTCAAACATATGGTTCTATCGAAAATGTTCTTACATCAATAGACGAATTAAAGCCAGGTCAACGTACGAAAATTAATGAGAATGTAGACATGCTAAAATTGTCACACGAGCTTGCAACAATTCAAACGAACGTACCAATCGAGGCAGATTTAGCGAGCTTAGTATTACCTAATTACGAGCCCCAAACGTTCAAAGAAATAGAAGAACGTGGCTACACATTAATCGCCAAGCAAGCACGCTCACTGTATTCACTTATTTAAACACAAACATCATGGTAATCAACGCAGAGTATAGAAATATGCTCTGTTTTTTTTTGCTCATCACCAAATATTGAGACTGACATTTGTTAAAACATATACCATGTATTTAGGTTGATTGGAGTGGAGGCTGGTCGACTCCTTGGGGATCAGCAATAGAGGAACGAAGGCTAAAACCATCACGTCCTGTGATAACGCCTTCGTGACCAACATCGGTGCTGCTGCCGCTTCGCTTTCGCGCAAAAAACATCTGTTGGCCCGAGACCCTGCAGCGAAGCGAAGCGGCTCATCGGACGCCCCCAGGAAGCTCTGCTCTGCGCGACAGCGGCAAATGTTTTATCTGTGCGAAAGCGAAGCGACAGCAACAAATGTTTTATCTGTGCGAAAGCGAAGCGACAGCAACAAATGTTTTATCTGTGCGAAAGCGAAGCGTCAGCGGCAAAGCGCCCAGCCGGAACGGAGATCAACCACACTTTATGGTGATGAGCCTTATTTATACAAAATTTTGTAACCTTTTCCTAACCTCAAACGAATTATAAGCAAATAAGTAAAAGGAGGGGAAAGATTGATTGATTCAAATAACTTAGAATCAAGAATAGTTGAAATCTACAATTTGTATTACTTAGACGTTTATAGATTTCTTGTTTGTTTTACGGGAAATCAAAATGATGCTGAGGATTTGACCCAAGAAGTATTCATTCGGGTCTTAAAAGGTTTATCGAATTTTAATGGCAACTATAATTTAAAAACATGGATTTTTTCAATCGCAAAACATGTAGCAATAGATCACTACAGAAAGAAAAGATTTTCCTCACTATTTAAGGACGGTTTTTTTAATCAGTTATTATCGAATGAAAAGAAGCCTGATGAGGAATTTGAGGTCACAGAATTAAAGCGATTTATACATGGGGCCATTGCTAAATTAAAACCTAATTACAGAGCAGTAGTCATTCTTCGAGGTATTAATGAATTTTCCATAAACGAGACTTCGGAAATTCTTCAATGTAGTGCGGCGAAAGTAAGAGTTGATTATCATAGAGCCCTAAAAGAGCTTAAAAGAAAACTGAATATTGAAATAGAGGGGGTTTTGACAAATGCAAAATGAAAAAGACTTATTTGATATGCTGAAAGAAATGTACCCTCAACATCCTAGAAAGGAATTTGTTTCTGCAACTGAAACTACTCTTAGACAACGAGCTCGAAGCATGGGTAAAAAAAGGATCTTCACAAAATTCTCGGTGATTTCAAGTAGTGTTTTAGTTTGTGCATTTATTTTTTCATGGTTAATCTCCTTAAATGAAGGTGGCACAGTTTCAGAGGTAGTCCATAGTGATGGAAGGGCGTCATTGTCTTATGCAATGGAAGAAAAGAAACCTGTGGTATATATTTATCAATCACATAACAGGGAATCGTTTTTCCCGGAGCTTCCTGAACAGCAGGCGTATAGAGAGCAGCCGCCGTATAGTGATACTAAAAATGTAACATTGGTAGGTAAAGAGTTAAGTAGAGCATTAAAAGAAATGCAAATTAATTCAATTCATGATGAGACCGATATAACTGGAATCTTAAAAAGTAGAGGTTTAAATTTTCCGGATTCATATAAAGTATCACGGGAAAATTTACAAAAAGTTTTAGCTGAAAATGACAGTATTCGCATGGTGTTTGATATACATCGAGATTCTCAAAAAAGAAGTGAATCCACAATTGAAATTAAAGGGAAGGATTACGCAAGAATTAAATTTGAAGTATCAAAAACGAGTGGAAACTATGAAACGAATAAGAAATTTGCCACTCAGCTTCATGAACAACTAGAAAAATTATATCCGGGACTATCAATAGGTGTAATAGAAAAAGGGGTCGATCCCCAAAACACCTATAATCAAGAGCTCCATGATAATTCAGTATTATTAGAAGTTGGAGGTATAGATAATACGTTGGAAGAAACGTATAGAACAATGGATGTTTTTGCAGAAGTTCTAAAAGATATTCTGGAGAAGAATAAATAAGCCTCGAATTATTGACAAAAAAGCGTGTCTAAACATTGCAGGCACGCTCTTACTTAGTTCGGTGTAATTTTTACAAAGCTCAATACTTTTTCATTATCTTTAAAAGGAGCCGTTCGAATTATACTTTCACGATTAGCACCACCATTATCATGGAACATTAACCAGAGCTCATCATTTCGTATTTCATAGCCAATGAGAGGTACCCAATGATAGGCGAAGGCTGATTTTTTATCGCGCCAATTTAGGCTAAAGTATCGGTCAAAACGTATAGCGACAGGGCGACCTGCATCGATTTCCTGCATGGCTTCCTTTAAAGTACAGTCGCGAATATCCCATGTCGGACGTAACCGGCGAAGATTGCGAATTAGACGCCATTTAAATAAACCTATTTTTGTGCCACCGAGAAGTTTATAAAGCTCATTTACCGAAGGAGCTTGATCTTCTAAATAGTGCAAGACTACGTGTACAGTTGTAGGACCACAAGCTGAATTATGGTATTTTGGTGAAATGGATGCATCATATTGAGACTTTCCGAGTAGCGACAATTGCTGGCGCATCATAATCTCCTTTCTAAAAAGAGCCGCATTTCAAAAAGAAATGCAGCTCATTTTTCCATTATTGTTGTGCAGATAAGAATTCTGTTACTTGCGGCTGACGCTTCGCTTTCGCCACAGATTAGTAGCTCTTCTACATTAACTTTGCTATTTTAGCCTAGTTAATTATTGTTGAGCAGATAAGAATTCTGTAACTTGCTGAGGTGTTTTAGCATTAGCACTATGTAAGTGTGCTAATTTTTCACCGTTTTGGAAAATTAGTAGGCTTGGAATACCCATTACATCATATTTGTCCGCAATTTCTGGAAGCTCATCGCGGTTAAGCTCATACCAGTCAAATTGGTTGTATTCTTCGATGATTGGATCGATGAACATATTCATGCGTGTGCAATCTGGGCACCATCCAGCGTAAAATTTCACTAGAACTTTTTGATCACCTGAGATCAGTTCATTAAATTGTTCAGCAGTTGTAATTGTTTTCATTAGTATTTCACTCTCCTTGCTTTCCATTCTACACATTTTTTCCGCAACCTGAAAGTTTTCTGTTTGGAATAATCGCTATCTACTTATTGTCTAGTTTTCGCTCGTAAAAAACAAAAAAAGTTGTATATTGCAAAAATAATTGGTGAAAAAAGATTGCTAAATTAAACAAAATATTCTACACTAAAAACAGAAAAAGTAGTTTTATCTTGATTCAGCAGAAGATATTTACCTCTAAATCAAATGGTAGCTGAATGAAGATAAGCCTCAGTCGTATGTCACAGATTACGCCTAAAATTATCTGGACAAAAATACACTAAGGCAAACTTGATATTTTTTTGGCCAAAAAATGAATGGCTATTCATTCAATGGGAGAATAAGGGGGAATTGCTTGTGACTTACAACATTAAAAAAGCGGCTGTTCTAGGTTCTGGGGTAATGGGCTCTGGAATTGCAGCACATTTAGCAAACATCGGTATTCCAACATTATTATTAGACATTGCACCGAAGGAACTAACAAAAGAGGAAGAAGCGAAGGGTCTTTCCTTAGAGCATCCTGCTGTAAGAAATCGTATCGTTAACGGAGCTCTTCAAAAGTTATTAAAGCAAAAGCCAGCACCACTTACTTCTAAGAAAAATTTATCACTACTAACGGTTGGTAACTTTGAGGACGATTTAGAGAAATTAAAAGATGTGGATTGGGTTATTGAAGTTGTCGTTGAAAATTTAGCGATTAAACAAAGCCTATATGAAAAAATTGATGCTGTACGTAAGCCTGGCACAATTATTAGTTCAAACACATCTGGCATAAGTATCGATGCAATGGCAGAAGGGCGTTCAGAAGATTTTAAAAAGCATTTCCTTGGAACTCACTTTTTCAACCCGCCACGCTATTTAAAATTACTTGAAGTCATTCCGGCAAACACAACAGCGCCAGAGGTCGTAAGCTTTATGAAAACATTTGGCGAAGATGTACTTGGAAAAGGCGTTGTACTTGCTAAGGATACACCGAACTTCATTGCCAACCGTATCGGAACGTACGGCTTACTAATTACTTTACAAGAAATGATGAAGGGTAGCTATTCAGTTGGCGAGGTGGATTCTGTAACAGGTCCATTAATCGGTCGTCCAAAATCTGCAACCTTCCGAACGTTGGATGTTGTTGGTTTAGATACATTTATTCATGTAGCGAAAAACGTTTATGATCAAACAACTGGTGAAGAGCAGCAAGTATTTGCAGTACCAGAATTCCTACAGAAAATGGTCACAAACGGCTGGCTAGGGGCAAAATCAGGTCAAGGTTTCTTCTTGAAGCAAGGTAAAGAGATCCTTGAAATTGATCCAGACACACTAGAATATAGCCCAGCAAAAAAATTAAAAACACCTTCTATCGAGATGGCAAAACAAACTCGTGGATTAGCAAATAAAATAAAAGTTCTAACATATGCGAAGGATCGCACAGGAGAGTTATTATGGGGAATCTTCGCTCCGACGCTAATTTACTCGGCACAGCTACACGGTGAAATTGCTGATGATATTGTTGCGATTGACAATGCTATGAAATGGGGCTTCGGCTGGCAGCAAGGGCCATTTGAAATATGGGATGCAATTGGCATCAAAGAGTCCGTAGCTAAAATGGAGGCTGAAGGTCGTGAGGTGCCGGCATTTGTCAAAGATATGTTAGCAAGCGGCTTTGAAACTTTCTATTCGGAAATTGACGGTGACCTAGCATTTTATAATGGCTCTGAATATGTAAAAGTGCCAGTTAATGAAAAGGAAATTAACTTAAAACGCTATAAGAAAAAGCATGGTGTTATTAAATCAAATACAGGTGCTAGCTTAATAGATTTAGGTGACGGAATTGCCTTACTTGAATTCCATTCCCAATCAAATGCAATCGGCTTAGACATTATTCAAATGATTAACTTTGCAGTCGATGAAGTAGAAGCTAACTATAAAGGCTTAGTCATCGGTAACCAAGGGAAAAACTTCTGTGTTGGTGCGAATCTAGGAATGATTTTAGTAGAAGCACAGGATGATAATATTTTTGAGCTAGATTTCGTTATTAAAGCATTCCAAGATGCAATGCAAAAGATTAAATATTCTCGCAAACCTGTTGTGGCAGCACCTTTCGCTATGACACTTGGTGGAGGAGCAGAGGTTTGCTTACCAGCTGCACATATTCAAGCAACAATGGAAACGTATATGGGCTTAGTGGAAGTCGGCGTAGGATTAATTCCTGGCGGTGGCGGTAATAAGGCACTTTACCAAAAATTCATCAAAGGGTTACCAAATGGTGTTGAGGTAGACTATCAACATATTGCGAATAAAGTATTTGAAACAGTTGCGATGGCAAAAGTTTCGACGTCTGGCGAAGAAGCACGTGAAAATAACTTCTTAAACTTTGCTGATGGGATTTCTGTTAACCCAGATCATCAACTATATGATGCAAAACAAGCTGCACTAGCTCTTTATGAGGCAGGCTATCAACCACCTGTACCTGCGAAAGTTCCTGTAGTCGGTGCTTCAGGCTACGGTACGCTATTAATCGGTGCGCAAGGATTGTTTGAATCAGGCTATATTAGTGAACACGATTTAAAAATCGCTAAAAAATTAGCGTATGTCATTGCTGGTGGTAAAGTTCCGTATGGCACATTAGTAGATGAACAATACCTATTAAACCTTGAGCGTGAGGCGTTCCTAAGCTTAGTTGCAGAACCTTTATCTCAACAAAGAATGCAGCACATGCTTTTAAAGGGCAAACCACTGCGTAACTGATTTTAACTTCTTTCAGCAGGAGTCTCCTAACTCTATAGGTGGTGAGATGAATGCGAATTTAAGCTACTTTTCAGCGGATATCCAACATCCGCTGAAAGAAGTTAAAGCCTCCGGCGGATGTCACGGAATCGGAAAGGAGTTCTTTGTGCAAGCACAAAGCCGATTCCGGACGCAATTATGCCCGAGGCATAATTGATAACACGAACTTAACCATACTTGCACATGAAACAAAGGGGGATTAATACGATGCGTGAAGCCGTTATTGTAGCAGGAGCACGAACTCCGATTGGAAAAGCGAAGAAAGGTTCTTTGGCAACAGTTAGACCAGATGATTTTGGAGCGGTTGTTGTCAAAGAAACATTAAAAAGAGCGGGCTATGAAGGTCCGATTGACGATTTAATTTTAGGGTGTGCAATGCCTGAAGCTGAGCAGGGCATGAACGTCGCACGTAATATAGGAGCGCTAGCCGGGTTACCAGATACAACACCAGCGCTGACAATTAATAGATTCTGTTCATCAGGTTTACAGGCAATTGCTTTTGCAGCAGAGCGTATTATGCTAGGGCATTCTAAGGCAATTCTTGCTGGTGGAGTCGAGTCTATGAGTATGGTGCCAATGGTAGGTAATACACCTCGCTTAAATCCAACGCTAGCAGAAACTGCTCCCCAATATTATATGGGGATGGGGCACACAGCAGAGGAAGTGGCACGTCAATATAATGTAAGTAGAGAAGATCAGGATGCATTTGCTGTGCGTTCACATGAGCTTGCAGAAAAAGCGATTAAAGAAGGTAAGTTCAATGATGAAATCGTACCAATCGAAGTGGAGCAGCATTATGTAGATGAAAACAATAAGCCACAGGTGAAAAAATTCACGTTTAGCATGGATGAAGGTGTACGTCCAGGTACATCTGTAGAAGGTTTAGCGAAGCTTCGTCCAGCCTTCCATGTTAAGGGCAGTGTTACAGCTGGTAATGCCTCTCAAACTTCGGACGGTGCAGCGGCAGTACTTGTGATGGATCGTGAGGAAGCCGAGAAGCAAGGGCTTACACCAATGGCGAAGTTTTTAGGCTTTGCAGTTGGTGGCGTACCTCCTGAGGTGATGGGTATTGGACCAATCGTGGCAGTACCTAAAGCACTTGAAATTGCAGGGTTAGCAATTGATGACATTGATTTATGGGAAATTAACGAAGCATTTGCGTCACAATCCTTACAGGTCGTACGTCATTTAGGCATCGACCAAAACAAAGTAAATGTCAATGGTGGAGCAATTGCCGTAGGTCACCCACTTGGTGCAACTGGTGCCATTTTAACATTAAAGCTTATTCATGAATTGAAGCGACAAGGTAAGAAATATGGTGTCGTGACAATGTGTATTGGCGGCGGAATGGGTGCTGCAGGAGTATTTGAAATTCTATAATTTTTGCTAGATCAGCTTGGAGTGCTGCGTTTTCGGTTGCCTCCGAACACGGTGCTTCAGGCTTTTCTATATATTGGGGATAAATACTATTAAAAATAGATATATAGGGAGGAATTTAGAATGACAGAAAAAACAACGGATTTCATTAAAGGCGGCGGATTTATTATTGAAGATGTGGAATTAGATCGTGTATTTACACCAGAAGATTTCACAGATGAGCATAAAATGATTGCTAAAACTACGGAAGAGTATGTAGCAAATGAAGTGTTACCAGTCGTTGAAAACTTGGAACACCATGAATTTGAGCATTCGGTTCGTCTACTAAAAAGTGCTGGTGAGCTCGGCTTACTAAGCGCAGATGTACCTGAAGAATATGAAGGTCTAGGGTTAGACAAAGTTTCTTCTGCATTAATCGCAGAAAAAATGTCAGTTGCTGGTGGCTTCTCTATTACGCATGGTGCACACGTAGGTATTGGTTCTTTACCAATCGTACTTTTCGGAAATGAAGAGCAAAAACAAAAGTATTTACCAAAGCTTGCGTCAGGTGAATTAATTGCTGCTTACGCATTAACTGAGCCAGGTTCAGGTTCTGATGCATTAGGTGCAAAAACAACTGCAAAATTGAATGATGCAGGGACACATTATATTTTAAATGGTGAAAAGCAATGGATTACAAATGCAGGCTTTGCAGATGTATTTGTTGTCTATGCGAAAATCGATGGCGATAAATTCTCAGCATTTATCGTTGAACGTGCCTACAATGGCGTTTCGGTTGGCGCAGAAGAGAAAAAAATGGGGATCAAATCTTCATCGACTCGTACATTAATCCTTGAAGATGCAGAAGTACCTGTAGAAAACCTTTTAGGTGAAGTAGGTCGTGGACACGTTATTGCCTTTAATATTTTAAATATCGGGCGCTATAAATTAGGGGTTGGCACAATTGGTGGCTCGAAGCGTGCATTAGAGCTTGCTATTCAATATACAAACCAACGTCAGCAGTTTAAAACGAAGCTGTCTGATTTCAATCTAACAAAAGAAAAATTATCAACAATGGCTTCACAATTATATGCGTCTGAGTCATTAAACTATCGTACAGTAGGTTTATTTGAAGATCGTTTAAGTCAGCTAAGCCCAGAAGAGCAAAAGCAAGGGAAAGTGATTGCAGGTGCAATTGCTGAGTATGCTATTGAATGTTCTATTGCTAAAGTATTTGGTTCTGAGACTTTAGATTACATTGCAGATGAAGCGGTTCAATTACACGGTGGTTACGGCTTTATGGCTGAATACGAAGTAGAGCGTATTTATCGTGATTCTCGTATTAATCGTATTTTTGAAGGTACAAATGAAATTAACCGCATGATTGTACCAGGTACATTTATGAAGAAAGCATTAAAAGGTGAATTGCCATTACTACAAGTCGCTCAAAACTTACAACAAGAGCTTCTTATGCTAATGCCTGAAGATGTAGGCACAGAGCCGCTAGCACAAGAAAAATATCTTGTGAAAAATGCGAAGAAAATTGCTGTGTTAGCAGCAGGTTTAGCAGCACAACGCTACGGCGCGAAGCTTGATCAAGAGCAAGAAGTATTGGTGAATATTGCAAATATCGCAAACCAACTATTCGCGATGGAATCAGCTGTATTACGTACAGAAAAAGCGATTGCTCGTGACGGTGCTGAAAAAGCTCACCAAAAATTACTGTACACTCAAATCTTCTGCCAAGAAGCATTTGCAGAAATTGAAAAAGAAGCAAAAGATACGATTCTTGCTTCAGCAGACGGCGACGCTGCACGCATGACATTGTCTGCGCTACGTAAATTAACTCGTAACAACCCATACAACTTAATCGCGAAGAAACGCGAAGCTTCTGTTAAACTAATTGAAGCAGAAAAATTTGTAGTTTAATATAGCAGACCTACTTAACCTAGCTATCCAAGATGTGATAGCTAGGTTTTTTGTTGAAAAACTATTATCCCAATGAAATTAAAGTATGGCTCTTCTACAAAACGAGTGGTGATTTCCTTTCCAGGCTACTCGCTTTGTCGCTGACGCTTCGCTTTCGCGCAGAGCAGAGCTTCCTGTGGGCGAGCGTCGAGCCGCTTCCTCCGCTTACGCTCCGTGCAGGGTCTCGCCTGTCTCGCTTTCCCACGGGAGTCGAGTAGCCTTCCACTCCAATCAACAATAGCGTAGAACTTTAATAAATTTTATGTATGTCAAAAGAGAGCTTTATGGCTACTCACCATAATCAATCAGAATAGTGACGGTGATTGTACATCTGTTGTTGCTATCGCTACGTTAGCTCTCTGCATTCGTACATGAAAATCCGTTTGCTAAAGTTTGATTTTATTACTCTAAATTAGAGATACATGTAATACACGCTATATGAATTGGTTGATTGGAGTGTAGGCTGGGCGACCCCATGGGGATTAGCGTCACAGATGAGACCCTGCAGCGAAGCGAAGCGGCTCATCGGACGCCCCCAGGAAAGCGCCCAGCCGGAACGGAAATCAACCCTATGCTTTCCCATAATGAGTTTCATTTTGGTTCGTAACGGTTATGATGGTATACTACAGAAAATGAGGGCTACACTGAAAATGTAGTTCCTAAAGATGAAAGTAGAGGAGCCTATAAATGACGATTCAATTTATTCAATATCCGAAATGTACTACTTGCAAAAAAGCTCAAAAATGGCTAAATGACAATGGGGTTTCATACGAAGAGGTACACATTGTCGAACAACCACCTACAAAGGACGAATTATCAAACTTATGGCAAGCTAGTGGACAACCTTTAAAGAAATTTTTTAATACTTCTGGTATGAAATATCGAGAGCTTGGCTTGAAAGATAAACTTGCTGAAATGACTGAAGAGGAGCAGCTTGAACTGCTTGCATCAGATGGTATGTTGATTAAACGTCCGATTGTAACTGATGGAAAAAAAGTTACTTTAGGGTTTAAAGAATCAGATTTTGAGCAAGCTTGGAAATAAGTTAAAGCCTCCGGCGGATGTCACGAAATCGGAAAGGAATTCTTTGTGCAAGCACAAAGCCGATTCCGGACGAAATCATGCCGAGGCATGATTGATTCTTCTTGTTTTTATGGAAGAAGTATGGCACACTGAAAATGAATATATTACATATTTATGGAGGGGTTTTTTGCATGAGCACACCTAAAGACTTACGTTACTCTGAAGAGCACGAATGGGTAAAAGTAGAAGATGGTAAAGTACGTATCGGTATTTCTCATTTCGCACAAGCTGAACTTGGAGATATCGTTTTCGTTGAACTTCCACAAGTTGGCGACGAAATCAAAACTGATGATCCATTCGGTAGCGTAGAATCTGTTAAAACAGTTTCTGAATTATACGCACCAATCTCAGGTACAGTAGTTGAAGTAAATGCAGATTTAGAAGATAGCCCAGAATTCGTTAACGAATCACCATATGAAAAAGCATGGATGATCGTTGTAGAGCCTGCTGATGCTTCAGAAATTGAAAAGCTTATGACAGCTGAGCAATACGAAGAAATGATTGCTGAATAAGACAAGCCTGAAATAGAAAAACGTCGGAAACTACCGACGTTTTTTATTATCTTCAACCATCCTGCCACTATAGCTGGTAAGGTAAATACAAGTATATTCCCTTATTAATAGGTATCTAACTGTATCGACGACAAGGTTTATTGATATAATGAATTATAAGGGATATGTCTAAATGGGGGTGGCGTGATGTTCGATGGAAAATGCTTAATTGTCGAAGGCCGATCGGATAAACTTCAAATCGAACCTATTTTAAATGAAGACGTAAAAATACTTTGTACAAATGGTACAATTGGTGTGCATCAATTAGAAGAGCTACTCGATCCATATGAGGGTTGTGAGCTTTATACATTTTTTGATGCAGATACATCGGGTAATAAGCTAAGGGCATTAATGGACAGACATTATCCAGAGGCTGAGCATTTACGTACGATGCCAACGTATAAGGAAGTTGAGACAACTCCGAGGAAAGTGTTAGCGACGATATTGCTTCGTGCACATTTCTCAATCCATAATGAATATATTTTGTAAGGTTGCGTGAAAAAAGATGGAAGAATGGTCAAAAGAGCAGTGGGACGCGGCTGTCCAATCCGGTGAAAAGGCTGCCTTTTATTTATATACGCCAATGTGTGGGACGTGTGCAGTTGCATCGAAAATGATGATGGTTGTTGAGCAATTGCTGCCACAGTTAAAGATTGGTAAAGCGAATATAAATTTTATAGAGCAAATAGCTTATGATAATAAAATCGAAAGTGTACCATGTTTACTCGTATGTGAAGGCGGAGAAGTGACAGAAAAGGTTTATGCCTTTCAATCCGTACCATATTTATACGAATTGTTAAAAAACTAATTGACTGAATATTAATCGCATGGTAAAGTAACAAATATATTAAAAAAACAATAAATATATCGAACTCTTATAAAGAGCGGCGGAGGGAAGTGCCCTATGAAGCCCGGCAACCATCACAATTGTGAAAAGGTGCCAAATCACCCAAAGATTTATCTTTGACAGATGAGAGAACGGTTTAGCGTATAAGTTACGTGACCCCTTCTACTTGTCTATAAGTGAAGGGGTTTTTTAATTCTTTCAGCGGGTTTCCAAACACCTGTACCTGTCGCTACGCTTTCGCGCAATAAACATTTGTTGGCCTAAAGCCTCCGGACGCAATTATACCGAGGCATAATTGATATGAAATGAGAAAAGGAGAATTCGCTATGATCAATCTTCAAAATATTACGAAGAAATACAAAACCGCGAATGGCGAATTAACAGCAGTCAAAGACGTCAATCTTTCTATTAATAAAGGTGAAATTTTTGGCATTATCGGCTATAGTGGCGCTGGTAAAAGTACAATGATTCGCTTGTTAAACGGTTTAGAAAAGCCTACATCAGGTACGGTGACGGTTAACAATCAGGAATTTTCATCCATAAAGGGGCRGAAGCTCAGGGATGCTAGACAAAAAGTCAGTATGATTTTCCAGCATTTCAATTTACTTTGGTCTAGAACTGTTGCAGAAAACATCGCTTTCCCACTAGAAATCGCAGGCGTTCCAAAGGCAAAACGTGAAGCACGTGTGAAAGAATTGATTACACTAGTTGGCTTGGAAGGACGCGCAGAAGCATATCCATCACAACTATCAGGGGGACAAAAGCAACGTGTAGGTATCGCTCGTGCACTTGCTAATAATCCAGAGGTATTGTTATGTGATGAGGCCACATCCGCACTCGATCCGGAGACAACAGATTCTATCCTTGATCTACTTGTCGATATTAACGAACGATTAGGTCTAACGATTGTGTTAATCACACATGAAATGCACGTTATTCGTAAAATTTGTCATCGTGTAGCGGTTATGGAAGCTGGAGAAATTGTAGAACGTGGTGAAGTATTACAAGTATTCCAAGCTCCACAAGCAGCCATTACGAAAAAATTTGTTTCTCAAATTACAGATACGAAGGAAACACAGGAAACTGTGACACAAATTAAAGCAAATTACCCTAATGGACAACTTGTTAAGCTAATCTTTGTAGGAGAAAAAACAGAGCAGCCTGTCATTTCACATCTTGTGAAACAGTTTGATGTAGAAGTAAGTATTGTACATGGTAATATTTCGCAAACGAAAAATGGAGCGTACGGTACACTTATTGTGCAAATTGATGGCTCAGAGGCAAATGTTGCTGCTGCACTTAGCTACTTAAATACAGTCGAAGTACAAACGGAGGTGATTGCAAATGCTAACTAGTCTTTTTCCGAATGTCGACTGGGAAAAAATGTGGGACGCTACGTATGAAACATTGTATATGACAACAATTTCTACGGTCATCACATTTATACTTGGATTAGTGATTGGAATCTTATTATTTTTATCAAGTCCCAACCAACTATGGGCCAATAAAATTGTGAACTTTTTAACAGGATCAATCGTTAACATTTTCCGTTCGATTCCATTTATCGTATTGATTATCTTATTAATTCCATTTACGAAATTTTTACTTGGCACAATTCGTGGCGCAGATGCTGCTTTACCAGCCTTAATTATTGGAGCTTCCCCATTCTATGCACGAATGGTATTAATTGCCTTACGCGAAATTGATAAAGGTGTTATTGAAGCAGCTCGTTCAATGGGTGCTAAAACGTCAACGATTATTTGGAAAGTATTAATTCCAGAATCGTTACCAGCGCTTATTTCTGGTATTACTGTAACGGCTGTAGCACTTGTCGGCTATACTGCGATGGCAGGTATTATCGGTGCAGGTGGTCTAGGAAACTTAGCATTCTTAGATGGTTTCCAACGTAATCGCACAGATGTAACTTTAATGGCGACTATATTAATCTTAATAGTTGTATTTATTATCCAATGGATTGGCGACATGATTACGATCAAAACAGATAAACGCTAAAAAGAACATTTCGCTACATCTAAGAGGTTATCTCGGTTTTATACCGCTAACATATTTAAATTAAGAAAAAAGGGAGAGTAATAAAATGAAGAAGTTATTAGCTGGATTATTTTTATCAGTATTAGTACTAGCTTTAGCCGCTTGTGGTGCTGGTAAAAAAGAAGATACAAGCTCAGGATCATCATCTAGTAATAGTAAAGAAAAAGCAACGTTAACAGTAGGTGCTTCAAATACACCACATGCTGTTATTCTGGAAAAAGCAAAACCAATTTTAGCTAAAGAAGGCATCGATCTTAAAATTGAAACATATCAAGACTATGTATTACCAAACAAAGATTTAGAATCTGGCGAACTTGATGCAAACTATTTCCAACATCTACCTTTCTTAGAGCTTAGCATGAAAGAAAATGGCTATGACTTTGTAAATGCTGGTGCTATTCACATTGAACCAATCGGAATTTACTCTAAAAAATATAAATCTCTTGAGGATCTTCCAGAGGGTGCAACAATTTTACTTTCTAGCTCAGTTGCAGACCACGGTCGTATGCTTTCATTGTTAGAAGCTAAGGGCTTAATTAAATTAAAAGATGGTGTTGATAAAACAGCAGCAGAAATAAAAGATATCGCAGAAAATCCTAAAAAACTTAAATTCGATGCAAATACAGCACCTGAAATGCTTGTACAAATGTACGAAAATAATGAAGGTGATGCGGTTCTGATCAACTCGAACTTTGCAATCGATAACGGCTTAAATCCAATGAAAGATGCAATTTCTCTTGAAGATAAAGAATCTCCATATGTAAACATTATCGCTGTACGTGCCGGTGATGAAACAAAACCAGAAATTAAAAAATTAGTAGAAGTATTAAAATCTAAAGAAATCCAAGACTTCATTATTGAAGAGTGGAAAGGCTCAGTTGTACCAGTTAAATAATTAAAACTTATCGAAAAAAGGGTATGTAAGTATGCAGCTTACATACCCTTTTTGCTTGTCGACAAAAGAATAATTGCGTATCGGTTAACAAAGGTTGATGTTCACTCCGAGTTGGCGCTTGCTGTGGCTCTTGGCTTCAATCTCCTCGTCAATCTCCGTGACAAATCAACGGTTTCTCATCACAGGATGAGTCGACAAGCTGAATCAAAATAGTGTTTTTTTGTAGTCTGAAAGGATATGTAAGTGATAAAGCTTACATACCCTTTCTTCTATTATAATAGGGTTGTCTTTTGTCAGAAAAATATAACATTTTGTCGAAAAAGATATTATTCTGTAGTTTGTAGCAAAAATGTAATAATATTTTAAAAGTAATCGATTTACCAAAAATTTTGTATAGCAATTGTTTAGTCATTTTTATTACTATAGTTGTTGTGTTTATAAATCAAAAGAATGATAGAAGAATAATGAAGGAGAATAAAATGCTTCTTCCATCGACTGGGGTGATCATCAATGAATAATTTAATTATTACAGAAGACATTATGCAGGAGCATGAGGTAAAGGGATATTTTGAAATATTACGTGAGAGTGTTATTCGCTCACGTTTAACGATGACTGCAGTCTTTTTTAAAGTAGCGAATTCCTCACAAGGAACTAATATAGAACGAAATCAAGTGAATCATCAAATTTCGGCTTTTCTAAAATCAAAAATACGAAAAACAGATTTACTTTTCCAACTAGCAGATGGCATGCATTGGGGAATATTTTTTCTGCAAAGTAGTGAGGTAGAGGTAAAGGCGTTTTTAAAACGGATTTTCGCAATTCTAACGCAAGAAAGGGAATTTCAACAAATAGAGTTAAAAGCTTCTGTTACTGAAATAAGAAATAATAGTGTTGACTTTGAAACATTGTTAGAGAAAAATAAGCACAAACTGGCAGATGACGAACAGCCGACTTGGTTAGTAGAGCAGGTTACAGATTATCGTGTACAACCTACGGAGCAAGTAAAAGTTAGCATTATTGAACAAAATGAAATCTTTAGAAAAGTGCTAGAAATGACACTCAAAAATTTAGACATTCCTCATTATACTTTAGACGTGTCAACCTATGAAGATGGCTATAGTTTTTTACAGTCCGATAGCTATAAAACAGGCCATGTGCATTTAGTTGTGATGAACGATATTTTACCACGTAAAAATGGCTTAGAAATTTTGCACATTTTACGAGAAATGCCGAATGAGAAAAAGTTCATCATTTATATGATGTCAGAACGAAACTCAGAGGGTGCGACACTTAATGCTTATGAAGGTGGCGTCGATGAATATATCGTAAAACCATTTAATTTACGTATATTAGAAGCAAAAATTAAGCAGACTTTTGCGAGGTTTTGGCTATGATCAAGCTGTCGATTCCTTTGCTTTTAACGGTCAGCGGTGTTTTATTAGTAGTTTTATTTTTATTTACGATCTATATACTTGTCCAGCGCAAGCGAGAGATTCGTTTTGCAGAAGTGCGTGATACTTTTTTACAAAACTCTGCACAGCATTGGTACAACTATTTGATCAATGATGAAATTTTCTCTGTAGTGCTTGTTCCCCGAGGAAGAGCTCAAGTTGCGGCTATAGAAACAATCTTTTCATCTTATTTGAAAAATATAACCAATGAAAAAGTTGAACATAAAATAAAAGAGTTTTCTAATTTCTATTTAAAAAATTTTTATGAAAAGGATTTATCCAGTAAACGATGGAGCATAAGGATGAATGCTTTATATCGAATTGCTGATTTCCAGATAGAAGCATTAGTAGATACTTGTCAACAATTCGAGAAAACCAAAATTTCGGAAGAGGAATATTTTCAGCTGTTAAAAATTTACTCTATCTTCCAACCAGAATTGTTTATTGAAAAAATTGAAGAATCGAGTGTCAATTATTCTGAAAGTGAATATAGAAGATTATTTGTATTGTTAGAGGATGACATATTTATTCGATTATTTGAAGACTTTAATAACTGGACACAAAAAATCCAATTTGCTGCAATTGATACTGCAGCTGTCAAAAAAAATATGCAATATATTGATCAGTTAAAACAGCTATTAACACATGAGATGCCAGAAATAAAAATAAGAGCATTAAAGGGTCTTTATGAAATTGGTGTAATTGATGAAATCGATCCTTATGTTCCGTTTGTAACATCGGATATGTGGGAAATAAGATTAATGGTTGCGAAAATCTTTAAGCATGTACCACTTAGCTATACCTATGCTTATTTAGAACAGCTTCTTCAAGATGAAAATTGGTGGGTACGCTCACAGGCTGCTAAAACAATTGTAGAAAAAAGAGAAGGAATTGCAAAATTACAGCAATTTTTGGAGTCCTCAAATGACCCATATGCAATTGAAATGGCACAGGAAACAATAGTCAGAAAGCGAGGGAGCAAATGAAAGTATTTTTAGATTTTTGTATGTGGTTTTTTGGTGGCTTTATTCTGTTTTATATGTTAATTGTTATTGTTTCATATTGCGCAATGTTTGTCATTGCCATGCTAGCTATGCGAAAACGCTATAAATTAGATCCCTCGGAGTATGATGATGCGCATATAGATGCCTTTTACTCCAAACCAGTATCCTTATTAGTCCCTGCTTACAATGAAGAGATTGGTGTTGTAGACACAGTCTATTCATTGTTGAATTTACGATATCCACAAACGGAAATTATCATTATTAACGACGGGTCAACTGACTCTACACTACAAACCGTAATCGAGCATTTCCGAATGAAGCCCGTTGATAAAATTGTTCGTACAAATATCCCTACAAAACAAGTTAAACAAATTTATGAATCTGAAATCTATAAAAATTGTATTTTAGTTGATAAAGAAAATGGTGGTAAGGCAGATGCATTGAATGTTGGTATTAATGTATCTCAATATCCATACTTCTGCTCTATTGATGGTGATTCAATCTTAGATGAAAAGTCATTGCTTCGTGTGATGAAGCCGATTATTTTATCAGATGGAGAAGTGATTGCGGCAGGAGGAAATATCCGAATAGCCAATGGAGCGAAGATGCAGCTTGGTTCCGTTACTGAAACACACTTACCAAATAATCACTTAGTCATCATGCAAATAATAGAATATGCTCGAGCCTTTTTAATGGGGCGAATAGCTTTAAGTAAATACAATCTTGTGCTTATTATTTCGGGAGCATTTAGTGTGTTTTCGAAGGAATGGGCTGTAGAAGCGGGCGGTTATTCAACGGATATTATTGGAGAAGACATGGAGCTTGTCGTTAATATTCACCGTTTGATAAGAAAGAAAAAAGAAAAGAAACGTATAGAATTTGTTCCAGATCCTGTGTGCTGGACTGAAGCACCTCAGTCATTAGGGGTTTTACGAAACCAACGTAGACGCTGGCATCAAGGATTATTTGAAAGCCTATGGAAGCATAAGACGATGACGTTGAATCCTAAATATGGCTTAATAGGCTTGCTTTCATTTCCATATTTTTGGCTAGTAGAATGCCTAGGACCACTAGTTGAGCTAGGTGGTTATATTTATATCGTAGTGGCATTTTTCTTAGGGAAAATCTATTATGAAGTAGCCATAATCCTGTTACTACTTTTCGTCATTTATGGCGTAATTTTTTCAATAGCCTCAATATTATTCGAAGCATGGATCTTGAATGCTTATCCGAGACCGAGAGATCTACTACGCATGATACTTTTAGCATTTACTGAAATTTTCTGGTATAGACCACTTACTCTTTTTTGGCGCTGTGAGGGATTGATTCGATTTATGTTAAGAAGAAGCGATTGGGGTAATATGAAGCGTGTCGGCATCGGTGAAAAGGAGAAAAGTGTATGAAGCGTATATATATAGGAATTATTGTCGTTCTAATTCTTATTATCACACCTATAGCATGGTGGTATTTAAGCGATGAAAAACCGCTGAACGTTGCGATTCTAGATAAAACGGTTCCGAATGAAACCTATCGAGAGCATTTAGGTGTGAACTGGTTTTTAAACCATTATAAATACACTATCGATGATCATCCGTATGATGTACAAAAAAATTATTATGGTACGATTCCGAATGATAAAACGAAGAAAGTGTCAGAAAAAAAGTTTCCGACTGACTATAGTAATTATGATGTTATTTATTTGGCAGATACGTATGGGGTTTATAAGGATGATTTAAATGAAAAAAAGCGTCTAGGTAAACGCTCAGAAAAAATTGTTGGCGGCTTGGAAATGGATGAATGGCAGTCAATAGTTGGTCGTTTAGCAAGCAACAAGAAAAGTATGCTAATAGCAGAATACAATACATTTGCGTCACCAACATCAGAGGCAGTTAGAAAAGAGTTACAGGATTATTTAGGAATTTCATGGTCTGGATGGATTGGGCGTTATTTCGATGAGCTTGATTATCATAAAAATTCAGAAATCCCACAATGGGTAATCGATGAACATGGTGATAATTGGCCATACAAGGGCGGAGGCTTTCTTCTATTTAATGAAATAACAGAAAAGCTCATTGTGCTAGAAATGGACAAACATGTAAAAACCGAAGGCATCCAGGTGCAATTTACTGAAGAAGGGCAAAAATTCTTTAATACTTCTACTCGTGCAGAGTATGACTATTGGTTTGATATTGTCACACCAAAATATGCGGAAGATGCTCTCGCTAATTATGAATGGGACTTAACCAAAGAAGGAGAAAAACTATTAAAGGATAACGATATTCCACAGCAATTTGCGGCAATCGTTTCACAGGATAAACGCTACACGACAAGCTACTATTTTGCTGGAGACTTCAACGATATGTCACGGGTACCGACCCTTTACAAAATAAAGGGATTACCGACCATTTATAAATATGCTGAGAAGTATGCAGATAGTTCATTTTATTGGTCAATCTATATACCGGTCATGCATAAAATTTTTGAAACGTTTGAGCAAAAAGAAGTTCAAGAAAACGTTAATCATGACAAATTAAATTATAACGCACGTACTAAGGGCGAGTCATTTGAAGTCTTACGCGATGGGAAATGGGAGCCACTAGTCTTTAAGGGCGTTAATATCGGTATGGGTAAACCGGGAGCATTCCCCGGGGAAGCTGCTATTACGGAGGAAGAGTACTATCGATGGTTCCGTCAAATTGGTGAGATGAATGCCAATACGATTCGTGTTTATACATTACACCCTCCAGGTTTTTATCGAGCACTTGCTAAATACAATGAAGAAAATCCAGATAAACCACTGTATGTATTGCATGGTGTGTGGATTAATGAGGAAGGCTTGGTTGATTCACTAGATGCCTATGATGAAGCTACCTTGAAGGATTTTCAAAGTGAAATGAAGCGCATGGTAGACGTTATTCACGGTAATACTTATGTGAAGCCAGTAGCAGGACATGCTTCAGGGTTATACGATGTTGACGTTTCAAAATATGTTATTGGTTGGGTGCTTGGAATCGAATGGTATCCGCACATGGTAGTCGGTACGAACGAAAAACACGCTAATATTGGCGAATACAATGGGAAGTATTTCGAAACGAAAAATGCTTCACCATTTGAGCATTGGCTAGCGGAGCAAATGGATCTTATTACTGTTTACGAGAAGGATAAATATAATTGGATCCGTCCAATGAGTTTCACAAACTGGGTAACAACTGACTTACTAGACCATCCATCTGAACCTTCAGAGGATGAAGATTTGGTAGGCGTAAATCCAAATGTTATCTATACGAAGGGTGAGATGCAGGCACCAGGACAATTTGCTTCCTATCATGTGTATCCATATTACCCTGACTTCTTTAACTACGACCAAAAATATTTAAATTACAAAGATTTCCGGGGCAATAAAAATAGTTATGCAGGATATTTAAAAGACTTACATGAAGCTCATCGTATGCCTGTTCTTATTGCTGAATTTGGAATCCCAGCAGCGCGTGGTAAGACACATGAAAATGTATACGGCTGGAATCAGGGGCATATGTCCGAACAGCAGCAGGGTGAAACGCTTCAACATTTATATGAAGATATTATGCATGAAGGCTTGCTAGGAGGTCTTATTTTTACATGGCAGGACGAGTGGTTTAAGCGAACTTGGAATACGATGGATTACGATGATCCAAATCGTCGACCGTTTTGGTCCAATGCACAAACGAACGAACAACAATTTGGCGTATTAAGCTTTGATCGATTTAAAGTAAAAGTAGACGGCGATACAAAGGAGTGGAAAGGTACACAAATGTACAATACCGCACCTTCTGATTCAACAGATTTTGCTGTCGATTATGATGAAAGATATTTGTATTTTAAAATAAAAAGTGATGTTTTAGATAAAGCCTCACCGCGTATTTTACTTGATGTCGTACCAAACCAAGGAAATACGTCGGCAACATCAATAAAAGATATGACCTTTTCAAATGGCGTAGATTTTATGGTGGAATTAAATAAAAGTGGAGACTCTCGAGTTGTCATAGATGAGTACTATGATTTCTATGATTATTTTTACGGTCACAATTTAAAAATGATTCCGCCTCGTATGGCAGCTATCACAAAAAATAGCGGTAAGTTTGCACCGATTAATTATGTATTAAATAAAGAGCTGTATTTACCAGAACAAAAAATTACGACCGATTTTAGTTCTTATGAAACAGGGAAACTGCTTCAAGGGAACGCCAATCCAAAAGCAAAAGATTATAATTCGTTAGTAGATTATACGTGGACGGATGATAATGTTATTGAGCTACGAATTCCTTGGCTACTAATCCAAGCAAAAGATCCAAGTCAGCGTGAGTTTATGGGAGATCTATATAAAGATGGAGTGACAGCTTCTACTAAGGTAGATAATATTTATATTGGTGCTGTCTTTGTAGATAAGGATGGCAAGGTTGTGAAATCATTACCAGAGACAAAGGATCATGTTTTACCTGCTCTCTCAGCTTATTCTTGGGAAAAATGGCAAACTCCAAAGTATGAAGAGCGTTTAAAACAATCATATTATATTTTACAAAAATTATTTAAAGATTAATCAATTATGCCTCGGCATAATTGCGTCTGGAATCGGCTTTGTGCTTAGGCCTACAAATGTTTTTTGTGCGAAAGCGAAGCGACAGCAACAAATGTTTTTTGTGCGAAAGCGAAGCGACAGCAACAGATGTTTTTTGTGCGAAAGCGAAGCGACAGCAACAACAGATGTTTTTGCGCGAAAGCGTAGCGTCAGCGGCATGATGTTGGTTACTCAGTCGTTGCCACAGGACGTGGCAACGACTGAGTTCCTCTATATCAGCTAGTGTTTGGACAACCGTTGTAAAGTAGCTTAAATCCGCATTCATCTCATCATCTATAGAGGTGGGAGAATTTTGTAACTGCCGTTTCACTTTCGTTACAGAAAACATTGCTGAAAGAAGTTAAATGGAACTTAGGATAGGTGAGTTTTGCCTATTCTAAGTTTTTTGTTTCGTTATTAGAAGATATAAAAAAATTTTACAATTCCGCCTATTTTGTGAGCTGTATATTCTCGCAACTGTTTATGTTAAATTACTTATAATACATTCGAGAGAGACAGTTGTTTTTCTAAGGAGGACAAAATCGTGAAGTTTAAATTTGGTCTATTGGCAAAAATTATTGTCGCTATTTTGTTAGCGGTAATACTTGGAGGATTTATGCCAGAGCCATTTGTACGTATATTTGCAACATTTAATGGCTTATTCGGTAATTTTTTAAATTTTGTTGTACCACTTATTATTATTGCATTTATTGCGCCGGGCATTGCTCAGCTTGGGAAAGGTTCAGGAAAATTATTAGGCTTGGCAACATTCTTTGCCTATTTCTCAACAATCATTGCAGGAATATTTGCCTTTTTGGTAGCGCGAAATGTGTTGCCTAATTTCATATCAAATGGTGCTATGGAAAGCATGAAAAACCCAGAGGAGTTTTTAGCACAGGCATTCTTTAAAGTTGAAATGCCTCCATTAATGGGTGTTATGTCAGCATTAATTTTTGCATTTATCGTGGGGATTGGTATGACTGCCATCAAAGGCGATGTTATGAAACGTGGTTTTGAAGAGTTTAATGTAATCATTGAAAAGTTAATTTCATTTGTTATTATTCCACTTTTACCATTTCATATTTTCGGGATCTTCTTGAACATGACATATGGAGGACAAGTAGCAAAAATATTATCTGTCTTCGCAATTGTCTTCGCACTTATAATTGTGATGCATTGGGTAATATTGCTAGTGCAATACACTACTGCGGGAACTTTAAATAAGAAAAATCCACTTAAGTTACTTCGAACAATGCTACCTGCGTATTTTACAGCATTAGGTACACAATCTTCAGCTGCAGCAATTCCGGTTACATTGCGACAATCACAAAAAACAGGAGCTTCAGAAAAAGTAACGAATTTTACAATCCCGCTGTTTGCTACCATTCATTTATCAGGTAGTACCATTACAATCGTAACTTGTTCTTTAGGTGTTATGATGATGAACGGTATGGACATAAGCTTTGCGCAATATTTAGGCTTTATCTTTATGCTAGGTATTACGATGGTTGCTGCACCAGGTGTCCCTGGAGGGGGAGTTATGGCAGCGATTGGTTTACTCCAAACAATGCTCGGCTTCGATGAAACAATGGTTGCACTAATGATCGCACTGTACTTAGCACAAGATAGCTTTGGTACAGCTACAAATGTAACGGGAGATGGTGCATTAGCCATGATTGTCGATCGTTTTAGTAAAAAAACTAATTAATAAACATTAGAGCGACGGCTAGAACAGAGTCGAAGTCGTGGAAGAAACGTCAATATCATGGATAGAACAGCTGAAGTCGTGGATAGAGACGTCAGAGTGGCGGATAGAAGTGCCGAGGCGACGGAAAGAAGCCCCAAGGTGACGGATAGAACAGTCAAAGTCGTGGATAGAAGCGTCAGAATCGTGGATAGAATAGCCAAAGTCGTGGATAGAAACGTCAGAATCGTGGATAGAAGAGCCGAAGTCGTGGATAGAGACGTCAGAGTGGCGGATAGAAGTGCCGAGGCGACGGAAAGAAGCGCCAAGGTGACGGATAGAACAGTCAAAGTCGTGGATAGAAGCGTCAGAATCGTGGATAGAATAGCCAAAGTCGTGGATAGAGCCGTCAAAACGACGGAAAGAACAGCCAATCTGACTAATAGAACCACCTGAATACAAAAAAATCGCCTGCTACGGCGATTTTTTTTTTTTGCTTAGTTCTTGTTGAAATTTAATAAAATTCCGTATTTATCTAGAAATTTATCGAAAATATATAGTTCCAAAGATAGGAACTGCGGATTTAGTCGAAACTAATTTGTGGTAAGATAGTTATTTTTTCACTTTGTCACGGAATTGTTTAGAAAAAGTTTAGTTTTATTTAGTATTATAGTTGTATTGAGGAAGTGTGTGTTTTATATTTAAGAATTTGATGGAAGAGAATGGGTGTGATATGAGGGGATTACATGTACAAAGGAATGAATCGTAAAAAAATAGCAATTGTACAGAGCAGTCTTAGAATTACGTTTTCACAATAACTTAGACAAAGGAGTAATTTGTTTATGGGAATAAAGATTGAGTCAAAGGGATTAGCTTTATCAGAAAAAATCAAGACAAGAAGTGCCACAATTGGGGTTGTTGGACTTGGCTATGTGGGGCTCCCACTAGCCTTGGAAATCGTCAATAAAGGCTTTGGAGTAATTGGTTTCGATAAAGACGATGAAAAAATTGCCAAATTAAAAAGTGGTGATAGTTATATTGCTGATATGTCTAATGCAATCATCGACAAAGCGGTTAAAGAAGATAAATTTGAGCCGACAAATGATTTTTCTAAACTTGTATATGTAGATATCATTATTATTTGTGTACCGACGCCTACGACTGCAGATGGAACACCTAACATCTCGTATATTGTAGATGCAGCTAATGCAATCGAACAAAATATATCCCCTAATACATTAATTATTCTTGAAAGTACAACTTACCCTGGAACAACAGAAGAAGTAGTTCAACCGATCTTAGAAAAAGGTAACTTCATTATTGGACAAGATATATTTTTAGCTTATTCTCCTGAACGTGTGGACCCAGGAAATTTAAATTTTTCAGTTTCGAATACGCCTAAAGTAGTAGGTGGTATCTCAGCTGCTTGTTTAGAAGTTTCCAAGCTTTTTTATGAAACAGTGATCAATACAAATGTGTTTGCTGTAACAGACCCAAAGATTGCTGAAATGGAAAAGTTACTAGAAAATACGTTTCGGCAAATTAATATTGCCCTTGTCAATGAATTAAGTCAGGTTTGCCATAAAATGAATATCGATGTGTGGGAAGTTATTGAAGCGGCTTCGACAAAGCCTTATGGTTTTATGCCATTTACACCTGGCCCTGGGGTAGGTGGTCATTGTATACCAATAGACCCTAAATATTTATTATGGGCTGGCCAGCAGCATGGTGTTTCAGCAACATTAATTGAGACGGCAGATAAAATTAATGATTCTATGCCAAGCTTTGTAATTGAAAGATTAGAAAATTATTTAGGTGCACATGGAAAAGAGATAGATGATGCAGAAATTGTAGTTATTGGAGTTTCCTATAAGCCAAATATTAATGATCTTCGGGAATCACCAGCATTACATGTCATTGATAAATTAAAGGAAAAGCGGTGTGGTCTAAAAGTTATTGATCCATTTATTGAAACATTTACAGTTGGTAATGACATGTTTAACACAGTTTCACTTACAAAAGAATTAATTGAAAAAGCGGATGCTGTAGTCATTTTAACGGATCATACAGCTATTGATTATGCATTGATTGATCAACATGCTGCTTTAATTTTTGACACACGCAATACCCATTATTTGTTTAAAAATGAAGGATATCACAAATTGTAGAGGGGGATTCTGTGATCACGAGGCGACTAAAATTATGTAGTCTATTATTCATTTTATTTCTTGCAGGATGTCAATCGTCCGCTCAAACTAATGAGGTTAAACCAGTTGATTCAGCAATTGAAATAAAGGAACCGGATGGAACGATGAGTGAAATTTATAGTCACGCAAGCATTCTTAGTCCAAAGGTAGCATTAACTTTTAATGGACTTGCAGACAATGAAACAATGCAGAAATTACTAAAGGTATTAGAACAATTTAACATGAAGGCAACATTTTTTGTAGAAGGTACGCGAGTAGCGCAAGATCCTGAGTTAGTGAAGGATATTTTAGCTAAAGGTCATGAAGTAGAAAATGGTACGTTAACGTTTACTGATATGACTGATTTAAATTATGAAGAAACATATAAAGAAATTTACTTAGCTAATCAAGTTTTTGAAGAGCATCTAGGTTATATACCAAAATTTGTTCGTAGTCGTTCTGGTGATTCAACTGACAATATGCGTTTAGCAACTAAAACGCTCAATATGAAGGGAGTCGTCGAATCTTCCATTAATCCGAAAGATCGAAATATGCAAAGTGCTGAGGAAATAATGGATTATATTCATCGCTTTATCAATAGAGGATCTGTTATTCATTTAAACACGTACATTAATCCTGCGATTATTGATGTTATTCCACTACTGTCTCAATTAGGGGAAGAGAAAGGATATGCATTCTCTACATTAACGGACGTATTAGATGAACAATATTTAGCAAAACCCTTAGAGGAAATTGAAGGCTATGATGCTATTAAATTGAACCCAGATTACAAAAATGTTAAACCAAATATGTTCTACCGTAAAAATACTTCAAAAAAAGAAATTTCTTTAACCTTCGATGATTGGGCAAGTGAGGAGAGAATTAAAGAAATTTTAGATGTTCTTGATAAGTATCATGTTCAATCTACATTCTTTTTAATTGGCAAAGGCGTGAAAAAGGATCCGCAATTAGCGCGATTAATTGTTGAGAGAGGGCATGAGGTTGCAAGTCACTCCTATAATCATCTTGATGTAACGACAATGACATCCGAGGAACTCCAAGAGGATGTCGTAATGGCACATCAGGCTCTAACATACGCCTTGCAAGAAGAGCCTTTGTTGTATTTCAGGCCTAATAAAGGTGCTATTAATGAAGAATCAGCGAAAATTATTGCTGCTACCGGTGTTAAATCGATTGCCATGTACGATATAGCATCATTCGATTGGAATTTAGAATATACCGCTCGAGATATTTATAATCGTGTGATGACTAGAATTGGTCCTGGAAAGGTAATTGTTATGCACATTTTAGACGGAACAAAAACAGTTGAAGCATTACCATTAATCATTGAAAAGCTGCAAAAAGATGGCTATAGTTTTGCAAAAATGTCGACTTGGATTGAAGAAGATTCAAATAAGAAAGTGAATTGATAATCATGAATAAGAAAAAAGAGATTTTAACGATACCGCGCTCTGATCGACGAATTTTATCAAATATTCCTGACCCAGAAAATGTACGAAGTCTCGTTAACCGTCGAGGTGCTTCGTATCAAAAGGAAGAAATCGATTCTACAGATGTCAATGAAATATATCGTTTACAGCTGTTAAGTTTACGCTATGAAACTGATTTTGAAGTACAAATTAAAAGAGCAAAGCAAAAGGTTAGTAACAAATATTATGCGGAGGATATTTCGGTTACGGGTATCCTTGTATTTTCAAATAGTCCTAATAATTTTTTTATGGATGAAATTATTACGATGAAATTCACTATACCTGGTGGTGCGATGCCGGAGGGTTATGAATCTAAGGTAAAGGTAAAGGCGAAAGTTGTTCGTCATTTTACAAAAGAAGTAGATGGTGAAACTAGAAGCTATTATGCATGTGAATTTTTACAGCCTTTAAATGACTATATGACTAAAAAACGTTGGGGACTATCAATCTTTGTGGCAAGTCTATTTCTATTGATTGTTTCTCTTATTGTTATGTTAATGAGGGCTGAAAGTGTTATTTATTTTAGATTTAATAAATTTCTATATCTATATAGTATTATTGCTGCAACTTTTCTTTTAAGTAGATATTTGTTTGGTATTTTCTATAGGAATGTACCGATAAATCCTAAATTTGAACCGGGCGTTTCTATTATTATTCCAGTGTTTAACGAAGAACAATGGATTCATAGAACAATTTTAAGCTGTATTAATCAGTATTATCCTGTAGACAAATTAGAGGTTATTGTTGTAGATGATTATTCAACAGATAGAACTGAGGAAAAGGCAAAGGAAATGATTGAACTTATTTATAGCGAGGGTGAGCGATTTAAAACAAAAGATCGCCTGAGTTTCTATAAACTACCTCAAAATGGAGGGAAACGTGAAGCTTTAGTGGCAGGAGTGCATATGGCCAAACACGATTTAGTTGTTTTCGTAGATTCTGATAGTTTTTTAGAACCTCATGCCATTCGAAATTTAGTACAGCCTTTCCAAGATCCTAAAATGGGCGGTGTGGCAGGAAGAACAGAGGTTGAAAATAAATTTACAAATGCTCTGACAAAATTGCAAACAGTTCGCTATTATATAGCCTTCCGGATCATGAAAGCTGCTGAGTCTTGGTTTGATACAGTAACTTGTTTATCTGGTCCGTTAGCATGTTATCGAAAAGAGCTTATTTTGAAAAACGAAACAGCTTGGTTAAACCAAAAATTTCTTGGACAACCCGCAACATTCGGTGATGACCGTAGTATGACAAATTATATTTTAAAAACACATCGAACGGGATATCAGGACAATGCCGTATGTTCTACAATTGTTCCATCAGATACAAAAGTATTTTTATCTCAACAAATGAGATGGAAACGATCATGGCTACGCGAATCGTTACGAGCATTTTTATTTATGTGGAAAAAGGAACCTTTTATGTTTCTTTTCTTCATCATTGGTTTAATCGTACCAATAGCAGCTCCTATTGTTGTTGTTTACAATTTAATTTATGTGCCAATTATGCATGGCATTTTTCCAACTACATTTTTAATGGGCTTGTTATTGATGGCGATGTTAATGAGTTTGGCCCATCTTTTCTTTAGAAAAAGTAAATTGTGGGCATTTGGTTTTATCTTTGTACTTTTCTATGAATTTATTTTGCTGTGGCAAATGCCTGTTGCATGGGTTACATTTTGGAAATCAACATGGGGTACGAGAGAAACACCTCAAGATGTCATCGCTAAAGAAAAGAAATTAGAAAAACACAAATTACGAAAATCCCGATTTTCGATTCTAAATAGAAAAATGGGTGAGAAGAAATGAGTGAAAAAAATGTTGTATTAAATCCAACTAAAAAAAATCGAAGGAAAATAATACGATCCATTGTTCAAACGATTATCGTTGTATTTTTAGCTGTTATTTTAATACGTGTAGTATTTTTAACTGATAAAAGGGGAGAGGAAACGGTACCTTTAGTGAATAAAGATGGTTTCATCGCTTTATCATATTTTGGTGTGAGCAGGGGTGAATCTCCTAAATATGTATCTAAAGAGAATTTGAGAAAACAACTAGCACTGCTTGAAAGTCAAGGCTATACAACAATTACTCAGCAGGATATTTTAGATTTTTATCAGCAAAACAAACCATTGCCAGAAAAGGCGTTGTATTTATCATTTGAAGATGGCCGTACAGATTCTAGTATATTTGCTCAAAACATCATGGAGGATCTAAATTATAAAGCTACGATGTTTACGTACGCCAATAAAATGGATACACGGGACAACAAATTTTTAAAGCCGAAAGACTTATTACTTATGGAGAAAAGTGGCTATTGGGAGTTGGGCTCAAATGGGTACCGTCTGACATATATTAATATTTATAACAATAAAGGACAGTCGTTAGGTGTAATAGATGAAAATAATGTGCCGGATAAAACGACTATCGAATATTATAATCATTATTTAATGGACTTCATTCGCAATCAATATATGATTCCAAGTGAAACGCGACAAGAAATGGAAAAACGTATCCAAAAAGATTACAAGCTAATGCATGATATTTATAAGGAGGAATTAGGAGAAGTTCCTAAGGCCTATGCTATTATGCATGCCAACGCACTTTATAATAATATGGATTCGTTAGTTGGAAGTGCGAATAATAAGCAAATTAAGGATATATTTAAAATGCATTTCAATTTGGAACTAGGAGCATATAATGATGCGGATGCTGATCTCTACAATTTAAGTAGATTACAAGTATCACCCTATTGGTCTACCAATCATGTGATGATGAAAATCCGCCAAGCTAGTAAGCAAAATGTAGAATTTGAAGTCGGAGATCCTCAACGGGCAAAAGAATGGTCTGTAATAAAAGGTGCAGCAGAATTTAAAAATAATGAGATTACAATAACATCAGCACCTTCAAGTGAAGGTCGGGTAATATTGAAGGAAACTCTTCCGGAGAAATATAATATAAACTTTGCCTTTAAAGGGAATGTCGTTGGACAACAATCTATTTATTTAAACTATGATGAAAAAAATAATAGTTATATTCGGGTGGCATTAATAGATAATGAGATTGTTGTTTCTGAAAAATCACCAAAATCAAGCGTTGTTGAGAAGGAGCGGTTTCTGCTAAATGAAATAAAGTGGAATGAAGAAGAGTATGCATTTAATAAGGCTACTGTATACAATTATCAGGATACGCAAAAAGGTTCTAGAATTGACGAGGAAGAGTATCCGCGAAACTTAACAAAAAAGAGAGTATTTAATATTTATGTAGAAAATGGTGAAATTAAGATAGATGTAGATAAAGTATTATCCAAGACAATTCAAGTAAATCCTGACATTCAAGGATCTAAAATTGGATTTGGTGCGTTGTTCAGCAAAAAAGAAACATCGCATGAACAGTATGCAGATGATATTTATGATACATTCATCGAAGATATTTTGATTACAGATGTTAACGATCATACGCTTTTTACTAACCAATATACGAATTTCGATAAAGTAAAGCACAAAACAATGACTTTATTTAATAATGTTGTTGATTTCTTTATTGAAACCTTCTAAAACGGGGGGAACTAGATTCAAGTGAAAAAAATTATTCTGTTTATCTGTATAGCACTACTAATTATCACAGCTTGTAGTAATAGCAAAGAAGCACCTGTTAAAGCAAGCGAGAGGTTGAAGCACAAAGACAAGCTTCAATTATCTATTTGGTTACCGGAATGGCAAAATAAATCTGCCATCGAGGATGTGAAAAATTCACAACAGGGCTTACAAGACATTCACGTTTTTGGTGCTTATTTTAATGAGAATGACCAATTATTATTAACTGAAGATGCGATAGAAACGTTGAAACAAACGCAGCAACAATTTAATGAATCACATCCTGTTATACTCACGTTAATTAACGATTATGTTACAGATAACGCGCCATTAGTTCAAAAGGATAGTGCGCTATTACATCGATTGCTTCAAGATACATCATCAAGGCAGCGACATATTGATAATATTATGCAGGTTGTTGAACAATATAATGTGAATGGTATCGAAATTGATTATGAAAAGTTTGCTAAAGAGGATCTCTCTAAGTACGTCCATTTCATAGAGGAACTTTATGAACAGCTATTAAAAAAGGATGTTTCATTACATGTCGTACTAGAGCCAGGATTTCCATTTAATATTAAAATACCGAGTGGGCCTAAATATACAGTGATGGCTTATAATGTGCACGGGTATCATAGTGGCCCAGGTCCAAAGGCAACCTTTGCATTTTTAAATGATTTAGTAAAAAAAATTAGGAAGTCTAATCAAAAATTAGCGATCGCTTTTGCAACTGGCGGATTCCAATGGGTAAATCAAGGCAAGACAGTTGCTTTAACGGAGGTAGAAGCAGAGGAATTACTAAACAAAACGAAAGCGGTTAAACATCGCGATCAAGCAAGTGGTGCGGCTTATTTCACTTTTTTAGATGAACAAAATGTTAAGCATGAAGTTTGGTACGCCGATCAGGAAACACTTAAAAAATGGACAGCGCACGTGCAAAAGAGAAGCTACAATGAGGTTGTTTTATGGCGTGCCGGAGGTCTAGGCTCAAAAACGTTACAATGGATTAACGAACAATCAGCGGAATGATTGATAGAATTGCCGGAGTGACGGATGGAAATCAGAGCGACGGAAAGAAGAGCCAAGGTGACGGATAAAATCAGAGAGACGGAAAGAAGAGCCGAAGCGACGGAAAGAATCATCGAAGCGACGGATTACAGAGTCAAATTCGTGGATAGAAACGTCAGAGTCGTGGATAGAACAGCCGAAATCGTGGATAGAAACGTCAAAATGATGGATAGAACAGCCAAAGTCGTGGAAAGAATCATCAAAGCGATGGGTAGAGCCGCCAAAGCCATTTAGGTAACTTTTTATACGGGAATATTTACCGATAAGCAATATTGATCACATTTGTGGTCAAATTGCTTTTTTATTTTCTCTTATTTTTTCCTGTTAGATTAATGCATCTTCTGTGATGATTAATCCTCCTAGACCAAAACTATGAATCTCATTGTGTGCTTGTATCTCGTTCATGGACAATAAGTTTCTAGATCATCTTATGTATTAACTCTGGCGTTAGTTATTTGAAATTGCTGTTCACTTGCTTCATCGAAAAGATTCCATAAAGATGCACTTGATTTAGCAATTTTAGTGTAATCCAAGAAGATATTTAGTAAAGATTACACTGCTTTTATAAAAAAGTAAAAATAACTTCTATTTCTTGTTTCCGATTGGAGGCGAAAGAATTTGACCATATTTTTGATTTATGAGTCATATACGAGGTTAATTATTACATCTAGATTGTCAATTGTTGCAGCTTGCTGAATTTTTTGAAATTTAACATTATTATGAACGTAACGATAGAAAGTAAAATCTTTTAATTTTTAGGTTAAAAGAATTCTATTGGTATCTAAACCCTATATGTGATTAAACGCACCTAACCTATTATGCAAAGGTGTAACTTAATACGAAGGGAGGGATAGCTATGAAAAATGTTAAAGTTAGGAAAGCGGTAAAGGTTGATGCTACAGCATGGTGGATTATCGTTTAAGGACAGTCGAAAACCAAAAGCGAGGTTATCTAATAATCTTGCCTTTGGTTTTTATTTAACTAATTTCAGAACACATAAACGATATTTTGAAATCTGCGCAGTTGATTTATCAAAAATCTACTATATGACTTTCGATAATAAACACGCCAGAGAAATAATAACATAAGGAGGTCTTTAGTTATGTCATTTCAAAATCCGCGAATAAAACCGATTTATCCTTTATATCAATTAAATCCAGAAGTATTTAGAATTGGAGCGCAGCTGGGGATTACAACAGAATTCGAAGATCCAGAAAAACAGTATTGGGAACTAGCTAAAATACTGGACGGACGACATATAGATGAAGTAGTAAAGGAAATGCAGACCTTGTTTCCTAGCTTGACTGAGGAGGACGTTATTGGTGGAATAGAATTACTTGATAGTGAAGGAGTCCTTGAAGAAACACTACCTGAACAAGAAATTCAAGACAGATACATTGCCAATGTTAACTACTTCAGCAGATTTACGAATACACAAGGTAATCGATTTGACATTCAAAGAAAAATGAATGATACACGTATACTTTTATTGGGACTTGGAGGTGGAGGGTCAAATATTTTGACCCTTTTAGCTGGATTAGGTCCAAAAAAAATTACTATTGTTGACTATGATAGAGTTGAAGCAAGTAACCTTGGGAGACAATTTCTATACAGAGAATCTGATATTGGTAGGTTGAAAACTGAAGTAGCTGAAGAATCACTTTCTCAAATGAATTCAAACATTATCATTGAGAGTCATAATAAAAAAATTGTCACTGTTGAGGATGTTCTATTATATACGAATGACGTGGATGTGGTAATTTGCGCAATTGATGAACCTCCTTTTATTATTCATAGAATTGTTAACCAAGCGATTGTGCGGGCTGGATTACCATGTGTATTTGGAGCCTCTCAAGTAAGTAGAGGACGAGTTTACACAGTAATTCCAAGGGAAACAGGTTGTTTCGACTGTTTAAATTTGAATTTTAGTAAAAACGATCCAAAGTTCATCGAACAATTTGTGGGATTTAGAGAAATTAATTTTGATCCCCCATCAATTGCATACGGACCAGGAATTTTCCAATTAACCTCAGGGATTGTTGATGAATTAGTCAGATTGGTGACTAATTATGCTGCACCAAGAAGTTTGGGAACTCAATGCGAAATCAATTATGAAGATGGTTCCTCTTTTAGACATCCTTCATGGCCGAGATTTCCAAAAGAATGTCCAACTTGTGGTGAAGGTGAGATAGATGATTGGGAAATCTTCCAATACTATGAAGATGGAAAGTGAGTATATTATGTCTAAATTATTGGTCTTAAATCCAACGTTTAGCAGAAAACTTAAGTGTGGGGATTATATAATCTTATCAACTAAATCCGAACCAATTGTTGTTGACGAAGATATTGTTACTGTTTTATCATCAGGGGTTCTTAATTCAGAAATTTATGACCAAGAGTTCATAAACACTCTTACTGAAACTGGATTTATTCAGTCTGTCGAATCAGAAAATTTTGCTTTTTCGGAAGAAAATATTACGAAAAAGTGGACTACTCTTAGAAAAGGCATATTGATTGTTGGCTTCATTTCTTTAATAAGTATAATTGTTTCTACATTCTTTTTTGGTATTCCAATTGGTAGCAAATTAATCTCAAAAGATACAAACATATGGGTAAATATTCTTTTTATTATACTCTTCTCCATAGTGACTACTTCTATTCATGAGGTAATGCACATGCTATTCGCTAATAGTTGGAAAAAGACAAAAGGAGGATTGAAGTTAAACTTTAAAAAGGCAACCGCAACAGTTGCAATGTCCCATATCTGGGTATGGTCATTCTTAGGTAGAATTACTGCAATTAGTGCGGGAGTAATTTTTGATTTATTCCTCCTTTCGATTTTGACGTATTCTCAGTTCTGGATTAATAGCTGGGTTCTTCCTGTATCTTGCTCCATATTGTGGATTAGGATTCTTTGGCAGTTGCGCTTTCATAAAAAAAGTGATGGACAATTTTTGATATCTATGGTTATTGACGATCCTTTCATAGAATTTAGTTCAAAGGCTTCAAACAGCCAGAATCCCTTTCTAAGTAAAATTCGCTTAATGGGATACTTCGTTACGTTCATATTAGTTTTTCTATGGTTTATTCCTTTTGTGCATAGTGTAATTAACATAGTGCACTAAATAAATAAAGGGGTGAAGAAATGAAAAATGATTTATGTATCTACTCAATTAGTAAAAGCTATCGAAAAGGCAATGTACAAGCAAATGATAACATATCGACTTGTTTTTCTGCGGGTGAAGTTGTAGCTCTAACAGGTCACAATGGTGCTGGTAAAACAACATTCTTAAACCAAATAATTGGTGTAACAAAACCAGATAGTGGTTTTATAACTTATCAGGGACATTCTTTAGTTAAAGAAACTAAAGTTGCCCGAAGTTTAATATCAATGATGCCGCAGTTTCATGCACCGTTAGCTGGTGTGACATTGAGACAATCTGTTGAGTCAGTGTTAAGAATAAAAGGTGTTAGTGGATATGAAAATAAGCAACTGACTGATGACATTATTCAGGAATTGCAGATTGAGGAATGGGCAAATAAACCTGGAGAAAAATTATCTGGGGGATTGCAAAGACTTACCTCATTTGCTATGGCAGTTGTAGCACCCCCACCTATTATTTTATTAGATGAACCTACAAATGATGTAGACCCTGTGAGAAGAAAAATCATCTGGAGATACTTGAGGAAGCTTGCGCAAAAAGGACATATTATCGTTGTAGTCACGCACAATTTGTTAGAAGTAGAACAATACACTGACAGATATCTTCTTATGGATCGAGGAAAATTGATTAAGGATTCTCCCATTAGAGAAGTGAAATTAGGGTTATCTGTGTCAAACTTACTAACAATAACGGTTAATAATTCGTTGGACTTAAATGATTTTCCAGAAGCATTAGATATTGATTTTAATGATGAAGAAATGCAATATGATTTCGAGGCTAACACATAAACAAGTTCCAGATGCTTTGAATTGGGTGTTAAGAAAAATCAGTCAAAATGAAGTAGTTAACTATCGGCTTGCACCATCTTCAATAAATAATCTATACGGAGAGTTGACAAATGAAGAGTAAACTTGAAATACATGCTGAAGCAATGCCAAAAAACTATAATTTACTACAGTTTTGGGGTTTGATGCGTTGGAGTCTGATTAGGCACAAATATTTATTGCCAACTTTTAGTATAGCTCAAGCAGCTTTAGCGCTCGCCATTGTATATGGGCTTGCTTTATTGATACCGGAAATAGATGAAGGAACTTCACTATATCTATCTTCAGGTGCGATTACTTTGGGGATTATTGCTGTTGGTTGTGTTTTAGCAGCTCAAATAGTTAATACTGCTAAACAAGATGGAATTGTAAAATATCAAAAGACTTTACCTGTCAATCGTATGAGTATTCTGATTGCGGATATTATCATATGGGGTATCGCTTCACTACCCGGAATATTAATGTCATGCTTGGCTGCTATGATGAGATTTAATATATCAATCAACGTATCTCTTACAAGTATTCTTATTATCCTGCTGGCACAAGTAGCAATGATTTCTATTGGCTTTGCGATAGCATATTGGCTTCCATCGAATTTTGTTGCATTGGTGACACAAATTATTATGATAGGTGGCCTACTGTTTTCTCCTATTACTTACCCTGCTGATAGACTTCCGGATTGGATGACAGTTATATACAATGTACTTCCCTTTGTACCAACGAGTAATTTGATTAGAGCTACACTATTTGGCCAAGGATCAATTTCATTTGTGGATTTATTTGTGGTTATTATATGGGCACTATTTACTTTTGGATTATCATTATTTGCCCTTTCGAGAAAGGAGTAAGTCAATATGGATCAAGTTAGGCTAATAAATTTAAAAAAATATATTAAGAATGATCTAGTGATTGATGTGGAGTATTTGTGTTTCAAAAGAGGAGGAATACATGCACTAATAGGGCCAAATGGTGCTGGGAAGACTACTTTGTTGAAAAGTATCTGTGGATTGGTTGTTGTTGATGAGGGAGAAATCTGGTTTGGTGATAATCTTGTTTCACAAAAGGATAATTATAAAAACTTACTGAAAATAGGTACGATATTTACTTCTTTAGACAGTATTTCTGAACTTACTGTTCATGAGTTATTTGAAGAACATTTTCACTATTATGGGTTAAATAAACCTAGTTCTTGGGGCCCTCTTTTGCAACAAGTGAAATTGAATGTTTCTCCAGAAATGGTTATTGGAAAAATGTCTTTAGGGATGAAGCAAAGGTTACAATTGGCAGTAGCTCTGACACACAATCCGGAAATTTTAATTTTAGATGAACCTTTTAATGGACTAGACCCTGATGGAATTGAATTAGTTAAGAACATTTTGAAATCGTTAGCAAGAAAAAAAATTATACTTATATCAAGTCATACTTTCACTGACCTTGAAGATATTTCAACTGATATTGTTTTGATGTCAAATGGCAGAACGACTGAGATGAGAAAAATTGATGATATCAACCGTATTTATGAAGGTGGAATATTAGACTATTACCACCAACTAACTGCGGAAAAATGAAAGTAAATGGAGGTATTTAATAAATGAATTATTATCATTTTGAGATTACTAAAATGAAGAAAATTATATTTCCTACATTTGCATTAACTTTTCTCTCTCAATTGATTTTTATTTATTTTTTTGTAATTGTGGGAAAATTCGAGGGGAATGATGGAGATGATATTTTAACAAGTTACCCAGCGATACTTAGTTTAGCAAGCACAATAACTATGTGTATTATTTCAGTATATGGAGCTGTAGCAATAAGCCGTTATATTGTTAAAAATTATGTTGGTGATCATAGAAATAGAGTTTTTTTATATCCAATAAAACGAAGTAGATTGTATTTAATCAAGAACATAGTATTTGGATGTATCTTGGCTTTGCCCCAATTTGTAGCACTTCTATTGGTCAACTCAATTTTTTCAATAGGAGAAACTATTTTTCCAATACTGGGTAAACCAATTAAAAGTTATTGGGTGGATTTTATTTTTGTTGCAGTAGTTTGTGTACTACTAACTTTATCAATCGTCCTCTTTTCTAGCTTTATTGGTATTTATTTTTCATCAACAATGTATACAGTAATTACTAGCATTATTTCTATTGTTGTATTAGCTAACGTTTCTGCACTGTCATTGATAAACTTTCAATTTGTCGCATCCATAGGAGCTTTATGTGTATTATTGGTGATGCTTCCTATACTTCGTTATGTTGGTAAAAGAATAGATGAAAGCGAGACTATATGACGAACTCTATCATTAATACTTTGCTGTAATCGCTTATTCTTTTCAGAACAAATAAAAAATAGATAATCGCTCGACCTTAAAAGCTAGAATTTTGAGGTCGAGCGATTATCTATTAAAAATATTTTGATTAAGAATAGATTGTATAAAGTTAATAGAAATCAAAAAGTACAATACTTACAAAATACTTCTTGTTTTCAATCCAATGCTTATACAGACCACCATTCTTTTCAACTAAAGCATTTATACTTCTAACACCTATTCCTTCATATTGACGATTTCTTCTAGATTTAGTCTCTAAGGGAACAAAAGTATTAGATATATCAATCAAGAGGTTTCTATTGAACTGCTTAATTACTAGTAATATTTCTTTGTCTTCACTTTTTTTTATTCTAATGCAAGCTTCTAATGCATTGTCGACTAAGTTTCCAATTATTATTGTAAGAATATCGTTATCAATACTAATTTTTTCTGATAGAAAGATCTTAACTTTGAAATCAATTTGTTCCTTTTTAGCAATTGAGATTTTCTCATTCAATAAATAATTTAGCACACTGTCGCTAGTGTAAAAATTTGATTGTTGGTTTAGTCCTTCGATGGAACTCATCAAATAATCTTTTGCTTCCTCTGTAGCTTTACGGTCAAGCAGACCTAATAGAACTAGAAACTGATTCTTTAAATCATGTTTTATGGCTTTGATTTTTAGTTGGTTTTTTTTAACTTCTTCAATATATTTTATTTCTGATTCAAGTGCCTTTTTTTGGATTGAAATATGATTTATTTTTCTTAAGTGTTGGATTAGACTATTGTACAAATACAAAACACATATGTTCATATATAGAATACCTGATGCCACCAAAAACTCAATTAGTTGTGAGTTAATGTTGACGTTTATCTCGGATAATAAGAAGCCTAACAAAACAATTATCGAAATAACAGGGATCGAAATTAGAGCTAATAACGCAGAAATATTAATGGATTGAAAAAGATTGTCTTTTTGAAGAAATAAGAATTTAATTCCGGAAAATATAAGTATTCCAAAAATCATAGTAAAACTAGTAGTGATAATAATGAAAATGGTATTATCTGAGTAATAGACGGTTGATGAGAATAAATTTTTGAATAATGCAAGTGACAGTGATTCACATATGAAGTTAATTGATAAAAGAACTATTGTCCAAAAAATGGTTTCTTTCATTGGGACATCGTGTTGCTTAGCAATTATCAATATCAATGAAACTGTTAGTAGGATATTAACGAATGGCAAAAAAGTTCCATTAATAATGAAGGAACTTCCTACAGTCAGGAAAAGAAGTAGGATAACTAACAAATTTAGTTTACTAAACAATTTCTGAGACGATGACCAGCTTGAGAAAAAAAAGTTAAGTAAGAAGATATAAGTTACAAAACTTAATAGTCGAATAAATATGATTATCATACTATGTCCCTTAATTTCATTAGTATTTTATCTCGAGCGGTTTCCTTATATTTTCTACTCATTGGTATCTCAATAGAATTATTGTTATCTTTTTTTAATACCAGGAAATTGTTCCCTATTTCTTTGATATATTTTACATTAACTATAAAAGATGCATGTACTTGAACAAAACAGTCATTAAGTTTAGATAGAATTGTAGTTGTAGACATATTAGAGACATAATCTTCATTTAACGAATGAATAATAACTTGGCGACGACTTTTCTCGAAATAAACAAGCTCATTAATATTGAGGCTATAAGATATTTTATTATAGGAAAAAATGAACCTCTCTTCTCTTACATCTAGATATCTAGTTACTCGATCCAAAACCGGAAATAAGTTCTCTTTAGTTACAGGTTTGATTATGAAATCAAAGGTATGTACCTTAAAGACGTCCTCCATATATTCTCTGTAATTAGTTAAAAATATGATAGGAACATTTAAATTGTTTTGGCGAATTATTTCAGCAAGATCAATACCTGTAGTATTAGGAAATTCAATATCTAAAATAAATAAATCAAACTCAGTTTTTTTCATATGTCTTTTAAGCAATGTGATAAGTAATGTCGTTTTGTGCCCAGCCTGTTAGATGGAACGCGGAAAAAAGGGGAGTCCGGAGAATCCTCAAAGCGACAGATGGAAGGGCGAGAGCGACGGATAGACCAGCCAAAATCGTGGATAGAAACGTCAAAATAGTGGATAGAACAGTCAAAGTGGCGGATAAAAGTGCTGAGGCAACGGATGGAAAGGCGAGAGCGACGCCAAGGTGACGGATGGAAACCAGAGCGGCGGAAAGAAAAGCCGAAGTGACGGAAAGAAACGTCAAAGCGATGGATAGAGCAGCCAAAGTCGTGGAAAGAAACGTCAAAATGATGGATGGAACAGCCGAAATCGTGGATAGAAACGTCAGAATCGTGGATAGAAACGTCAAAGCGACGGATAGAACCGCCAATCTGAAGAATAGAATCACCTTAAACCAAAAAAAATCGCCAGCTACGGCGATTTTTTTTATTGGAATTGAGAAAGACGTGAAAAGAAATTTGTCACGAAGTCTAAAAATATTTTTTCTGATGGTGCAATCTCACGGTTTACAGGTGAAATAATACCGACTGTTCTTGGGATTGCAGGTGATTTAATCGGTACTTTTACTGTGAAGCGGGCAGCTGAATCATACAGTGAGCTTTCTGGTAATAAGCTGACCCCGATGCCAGCAGCGACAAGCCCCTTTAGTGCATCTAAGTCTTCACCCTCGGAGATGATGTTTGGCGAGAAGCCGGCAGCTCGGCAGGCATCCATAGCTACTTTATGTAATATGTATCCATCTGGGAATAACACAAATAAATCGTTACGTAAATCAGCAAGCTGAATACTTTCCTTTTTGGCTAATGGATGTTTTGCTGGCAATAATGCGGCGATATTTTCAGTAAATAATATTGTTGAATGGATTGATTCGTCCTTCGGTGGCAGTGGGCCTAAAAAAGCTAAGTTTAACTCGCGATTTTTGACTGCATCAATTAAAAAACGATAGGAACCTTGACGGAGCTGGAATTGCAAATCTGGATATTCACGCTTAAAGGCTGAAATAACAGTTGGTAATACATAGCTAGCCAAGCTTGTTGGAAAACCGATTTTTATTGTACCTTTAGCAGGATCTAAATATTCTTCAACTTGCTTTGCAGCAAAATCAATGGCTTTTAAAGCTGCAATTGTGTGCTTGAGAAATGTTTTTCCAATCGGTGTCAATTTAACATTTCGTCCTACACGTTCGAAAAGTGGTGTGCCTAATTCATCTTCTAAATTAGCAATTTGTCGGCTTATTGCAGATTGAGCAACATGAAGATGTTCAGCAGCTTCTGAAATGTGTTCACGCTCAGCAACTTCAACAAAATAGCGTAATTGACGTAACTCCACTAGATATTCACCTCTATTAATCGAAAAATACGATTGATTATACCTCAATTATATACTATTTAAGATGAAAAAGACCGTAAATAAATGTTAGCTAGCAAGTATTTATGATTAAAAGAAAATTGGATTATCTTCAATTATTAATTTGGGCTCATCATCAAAAGTAAGGGATGACATTGGTTAAATCGAATGCCATGTATATAAGTTGATTGGAGTGGAGGCTGGGCGACTCCTTGGGGATTAGCAATAGAGGAACGAAGGCTAAAACCATCACGTCCTGTGATAACGCCTTCGTGACCAACCTCGTGTTGGCCCGAGACCCTGGAGCGAGCAAAGCGAGTGAAGCGGCTCATCGGACGCCCCCAGGAAGCTCTGCTCTGCGCGAAAGCGAAGCGTCAGCGGCAAATGTTTTATCTGTGCGAAAGCGAAGCGACAGCAACAAATGTTTTATCTGTGCGAAAGCGAAGCGACAGCAACAAATGTTTTATCTGTGCGAAAGCGAAGCGACAGCAACAAATGTTTTATCTGYGCGAAAGCGAAGCGTCAGCGGCAAAGTGCCCAGCCGGAACGGAAATCAACCTCACATTATGATAGTAAGCCTTATTTCCCAACTAGTACTCTCGAAATTTCTTTCCTTTATTTGATTCTATTCTAATAAAAAAGGTTATAGTATTGGTATTATTATTTATACATTTCTGTCACAAAACAGCTACAATTCGCACTTTCTGCGGGGTTTTCACTATGTAGCTAGATGAAACTGATTCTCAATTAGATTTATTTCATTGAAAATGAGGAAAGTTGATTCTCATTGTCAATAACGATTAGCAATAATCTGAAAATGCTTACAAACGCTTTATTATTAAGGATTGTTTCAGAGAAAAATGAAAGTGATTGAAATGGTTTGCATAGAGAACGATTTTCAGTTAAGATTAGAATGATGATAATTAAGGAATGGTACACCATTCACTGAACACACTATGGAGGTATTTTCATGTCAACTTTAGTTATTAAAGATCTTCACGTTGAAATCGACGGGAAAGAGATTTTAAAAGGCGTAAACCTTACAATTAATACAAATGAAATTCATGCAATCATGGGACCAAACGGAACTGGTAAATCAACACTAGCTTCTGCAATCATGGGTCACCCAAAATATGAAGTAACTTCTGGTACAGTAGAACTTGATGGCGAAAATGTACTTGAAATGGAAGTGGACGAGCGTGCTCAGGCAGGTTTATTCCTAGCAATGCAATATCCTTCTGAAATCGCTGGTGTAACAAATGCTGACTTCTTACGCTCAGCTATCAATGCACGCCGTGAAGAGGGCGATGAAATTTCTCTAATGAAATTTATCCGTGAATTAGATAAAAACATGGAATTCCTTGAAATGCACGAAGATATGGCACAACGTTATTTAAATGAAGGTTTCTCTGGCGGTGAGAAAAAACGTAACGAAATTCTTCAATTAATGATGATTAAACCTACTATCGCAATTTTAGATGAAATTGACTCTGGTCTTGATATTGACGCGCTTAAAGTTGTTTCAAAAGGAATCAATGCAATGCGTGGAGAAGGATTCGGCTGCTTAATGATCACTCACTACCAACGCCTACTTAACTACATTACACCAGACCATGTACACGTAATGATGCAAGGTCGCGTTGTTAAATCAGGTGGCGAAGAATTAGCACAACGTTTAGAAGCTGAAGGCTATGACTGGATTAAAAAAGAATTAGGTATCGAAGAAGAAACTGAAGAACAAGAAGCATAAGAGGGAGGACGAACTAGCATGACAGTGGAACTTAACTTGCCTGTAACAGTACAGGACGTGCGCTCGTTCTCAGAAGCAAATGGAGAACCGGCTTGGTTTACAGAACTTCGCGCGGCAGCACTAGACAAAGTAACTGGTTTAGATTTGCCAAAACCAGACAGAACAAATATTACAAAATGGGATTTCGTAAATTTCCCAACTCACACAGTTGACAGCGAAGGATTCGCTTCACTTGATGCGTTACCAGAAGAAGCAAAAGCTTTAATTGATTTTGAAGCACAAGAAAATCTTTATATTCAACGCAATAACACACCAGCTTTCATAAAAACATCACAAGAACTAGCTGATAAAGGTGTTATTTTTACAGATATTTTAACAGCGGTTCGTGAACATGGCGACCTTGTTAAAAAGTACTTTATGACAGAAGCTGTAAAAGTTGATGAGCATAAATTAACAGCACTTCATGCGGCACTTGTTAACGGTGGTGTGTTCGTATACGTACCTAAAAATGTCATTATCGAACAACCGCTTCAAGTAGTATTCTTAAATGATAACGCAGAAGCTTCATTATATAACCACGTGTTAGTTGTTGCTGAAGTAAATTCAGCTGTAACTTATGTTGAAACATATATTTCAACAGTTGAAGAAGCAAAAGGTCAAGCAAATATTATTGCAGAAGTAGTAGTGCAAGACAATGCACAAGTTACTTACGGTGCGGTTGATGTGCTTGCGAAAGGATATACTACTTATGTAAATCGCCGTGCACGATTAGCTCGTGATGCGAAAGTAGATTGGGCTCTTGGCTTAATGAATGACTCAGATACTATTTCCGAAAACATTACACATCTAATCGGTGATGGTTCTCATGCTGATACAAAAACAGTAGTTGTTGGTCGCGGTGAACAAAAACTTAACTTTACTACTGAAGTTCGTCACTGGGGTAAGAACTCAAATGGTCATATCTTAAAGCATGGTGTAATGAAAGATGCAGCACAATCAATCTTTAACGGTATTGGCTACATCGAACACGGTGCGACAAAGGCAGATGCACAGCAAGAATCACGTGTGTTAATGCTTTCTGAAAAAGCTCGTGGCGATGCAAACCCAATTCTATTGATCGATGAAGACGATGTAACAGCAGGACACGCAGCATCTGTTGGTCGAGTTGATCCACTACAACTTTACTATTTAATGAGTCGTGGTATCTCGAAAGCAGAAGCAGAGCGCCTTGTTATCCATGGATTCCTTGCGCCAGTTGTTACGCAATTACCTATCGAAGGCGTTCAAAAGCAACTGACGGAGGTTATTGAAAGGAAAGTTCGCTAATGATGAATAAAGACATTAAAAGCTATTTCCCAATTTTAAATCAGGAAGTAAACGGTCATAAGCTTGTTTACCTTGATAGCGCGGCAACTTCTCAAAAGCCTATTCAAGTGATTGAAGCAATGAAGCAATATTATGAATTCGATAATTCTAATGTTCACCGTGGTGTGCATACATTAGGTAATCGTGCTACTGACAAGTATGAGGGTGCACGTGAAAAGGTTCGTAATTTTATTAATGCTACATCAACACAAGAAATTATTTTTACTCGCGGTACTACAACTGCTTTAAATACAGTTGCATCAAGTTATGGTCGTGCTAATGTTGTTGAAGGTGATGAAATTGTCATTACTCACATGGAGCACCACTCTAATATTATTCCTTGGCAACAACTAGCGAAGGAAAAAAATGCAACGCTGAAATATATTGAGCTTGAAGCGGATGGCACACTTAATCTAGAAAAGGTTCGTGCGACAATTACACCTAAAACAAAAATTGTGTCGGTGTCAATGGCGTCAAACGTCCTTGGAACGATTAACCCAATTAAAGAAATCGCTCAAATCGCGCATGCTAACGGTGCTGTAATGGTAGCGGACGGTGCACAAGCGGCACCACACATGAAAATCGATGTACAGGATTTAGATGTAGATTTCTTAGGGTTTTCAGGGCATAAAATGTGCGGACCAACTGGAATAGGTGTACTATATGGTAAAAAGGAACACCTTGAAAAGATGGAGCCAATTGAATTTGGTGGCGAAATGATTGACTTTGTTGGACTTTACGATTCAACGTGGAAGGAATTACCGTGGAAATTTGAAGGTGGAACTCCTATTATTGCAGGTGCAGTAGGTTTAGGAGCTGCTATTGATTTCTTAACTGAAATTGGGCTAGATAACATTGCAGAGCATGAGCATAAGCTTGCAGGCTACGCGATGGATCAGCTTGAAACAATTGACGGACTTAAAATTTTCGGCCCACGTGACCCAATGAAGCGCTGTGGCCTTGTAACGTTTAACCTAGACGATGTACATCCACATGATGTGGCAACGGTTCTTGATATGAATGGTATTGCTGTTCGTGCAGGACATCATTGTGCACAGCCACTAATGAAATGTCTGCAACAAGTAGCGACAGCGCGTGCAAGCTTCTATCTGTATAACACAGAGGAAGATATTGACCGCCTAGTTGCGGGGTTACGTTCTGCGAAGGAGTATTTTGGCGATGTCTTTTAATAATTTAGATCAACTATATCGTTCAGTCATTATGGATCACTATAAAAATCCTCGTAATAAAGGATCTATTGAAGATGATGCTGTTACGATCGATATGAACAATCCGACTTGTGGAGACCGTATTCACTTAACGCTAAAAGTGACTGACGGTATTGTAGAGGATGCGAAGTTTGACGGCGAGGGCTGTTCGATTTCGATGTCTTCTGCTTCCATGATGACGCAGCTCATTAAAGGGAAAAAGGTTGAGGAAGCATTAGAGCTTGCTGAAATTTTCTCTAAAATGATGATGGGCGAAGACTATAGTGAGAAATATGACCTTGAGGATGTTGAGGCGCTGCAAGGTGTTTCTCAATTCCCTGCACGTATTAAATGTGCGACATTAGCTTGGAAAGCGATGGAAAAAGGTGTAAAGCAATAATATCTAAATTTGAGTGAAAGTCACTTTATATGCTTTCACTCAAAGTAAGATATCCGAGCTTGAAACGAGATAACAATAATGTATGAACGGAGGAGAAACGATGGCTAAAAAAATGCCTGATATTGGCGATTACAAATACGGATTCCATGACAAGGACGTATCAATTTTCCGTTCAAAACGTGGTTTAACTGAAGAAATCGTTCGTGAAATTTCAAATATGAAACAAGAGCCAGAGTGGATGCTTGAATACCGCTTAAAAGCACTTGAAACTTTCTATACAAAACCAATGCCGCAATGGGGTGGCGACCTAGGAGATTTAGATTTTGATGAAATTACGTATTACGTAAAACCATCAGAAGCTACACAAAAATCTTGGGATGAAGTACCTGATGAAATTAAAGCTACTTTTGATAAATTAGGTATTCCAGAAGCAGAGCAAAAATACCTTGCAGGTGTATCTGCTCAGTATGAATCTGAGGTTGTTTATCACAACATGAAACAAGATCTTGAAGACCTTGGTATTGTGTTCAAAGATACTGACTCAGCTTTACGTGAAAATGAAGATATTTTCAAACAATACTGGGGCAAAGTGATTCCTTACACTGACAACAAATTCGCTGCGCTAAACTCAGCTGTTTGGTCAGGTGGATCATTCATCTATGTACCACCAGGTGTAAAAGTGGAAACGCCATTACAAGCTTACTTCCGTATTAACTCTGAAAACATGGGTCAATTCGAACGTACGTTAATTATTGTAGATGAAGGCGCTCACGTACACTACGTTGAAGGTTGTACAGCTCCTGTTTACACTACAAACTCTTTACACTCAGCAGTAGTAGAAATTGTTGTACGTAAAGATGCATACTGCCGTTATACAACGATTCAAAACTGGGCAAACAACGTTTACAACTTAGTAACAAAACGTACAGTTGTTGAAGAAAACGGTACAATGGAATGGATCGATGGTAACATCGGTTCTAAGTTAACAATGAAATACCCAGCTTGTATCCTTAAAGGTGAAGGCGCTCGTGGTATGACATTATCAATCGCATTAGCAGGTAAAGGGCAACACCAACACGCAGGTGCGAAAATGATTCATATGGCACCAAACACATCTTCAACAATCGTTTCTAAATCGATTGCTAAACAAGGTGGTAAGGTAACGTATATGGGTCAAGTTCGTTTCGGCCCTAAAGCTAGTGGTGCACGTGCTAACATCGAATGTGATACGTTAATCATGGATAACCAATCTACTTCAGATACAATTCCATACAACGAAATCTTAAATGATAATGTTTCTTTAGAGCATGAAGCGAAAGTTTCAAAAGTATCAGAGGAACAATTATTCTACTTAATGTCTCGTGGTATTTCTGAAGAAGAAGCGACAGAAATGATCGTAATGGGCTTCATCGAGCCATTCACAAAAGAATTACCAATGGAATACGCAGTAGAAATGAACCGTCTTATCAAGTTTGAGATGGAAGGTTCTATCGGTTAATACGCCGATAATCGTGGGTAAATAAGGGTATTGCGCTAAGGCCAAAGCCCCTTATTGCCACAAATATAAATCGAGTGCATTGCGCTCGATTTTTTTTATTGCAGATGTTGTTTACATAGCTTACCGACTTATTTTATGAGGGATAAAAACTTATGAAGAAGAACATAAATAGACAAATTTTTATTTGAATATTTTATGAACACTTTATTAAAATCCGTAGCTCTTTCAAGTGAAAAGGCACATAATTATAAGATGTTTATTATATTTAGAGCTATTAATATACTTTTTTTGTAAAAAAACATAACAATATAATGCGACTTTTATCACATTCATACATAGTTTGCTTAATTTTTAATCCATAGCTATCATACGAGTAGAAATACATTATCAATGATAAGGAGACTACTTATATGAACATTAAATTTACAAAATTAAGTAAAAGTAAAAAGGGACTAAGTGCGGCAGTATTAGCAGCAGGAATCATGGGGATTGCAATGGCACCAAATGCATCTGCACATGGGTTTGTAGAAAAACCAGCTAGCCGTGCTGCTTTATGTAGCCAAAGTTATGGCGCGCTTAACTTGAGTTGTGGAAGGGTTATGTATGAGCCACAGAGCTTAGAGGCCAAAAAAGGATTTCCACAAGGTGGACCAGTTGATGGTAAAATTGCATCTGCAGGAGGTCAGTTTGATGGCATCCTAGATCAACAATCTGTAAATCGCTGGTTTAAGAATACGATTACAGGGGGACCGAATACCTTTACATGGAAGTACACTGCATCACATTTAACAAGCAAATGGCACTATTATATTACGAAAAAGGGATGGGATCCTAATAAGCCATTAACTCGTGCTGATCTTGAGCCAATTGGAACTGTTGAACATAACGGTACTGAAGCATCCACTAATTTAACTCATACAATTAACGTACCAACTGATCGTAGTGGCTACCACGTTATTTTAGCTGTTTGGGATGTAGCGAATACTGCAAATGCTTTCTATAATGTGATTGATGTTAATTTAGTGAATAATGTGGATGTAGATAAGGAAGCTCCAACTCAGCCAAATGGATTACAGGCAACGAAAGTTACTGCTAACAGTGTCGAGCTAAAATGGAATGCTTCTACAGACAATGTGGGTGTAAAAGAATATCAAATATTCCGTGATGGTAAAGCAATTGGTACTGTACCTGGAACAACATTCACAGATAAAAATTTAAAAGCGAATACAAAATATACATACACAATAAAAGCAGTGGATGCAGCTGGAAATGTTTCTAAAGAAAGTGAGTCTATAGCTGTAGAGACCATGAATGCAGTTCCAGACACGGAAGCACCAACGCAACCAACTTCACTTCATACGATGGGAGTAACAGCCTCAAGTGTAGACTTAATGTGGGGGGCATCAGAGGATAATGTAGCAGTTGACCACTATGTAATATATCGAGGCACACAAGTAGGGCAAATGACTGTAGTTGGAACATCGAAAACTACTTCCTTTATGGACATGAATCTACAATCAAATACAACATATAACTATGCAGTCACTGCCGTTGATGCAGCTGGAAATGAATCTAATAAAAGTTCCATTTTCACTGTGACTACAAAAGAGCAAGGGTCGTCTTATGAGCAATGGAGTCCAATTAAGGCATACACAAAAGGTGATAAAGTAGAGCACCAAGGTAAAATATATGAAGCTGTGCAAAGCTATCAAGGATATGGAGATCCAAATTGGATATTCGCATTGTCTTTATGGAAAGAAATTAAATAAAAAATGGCTAGGAGACGAACTTTAAAATTCGTCTCCTTCTTTTGATTATTAAGGTAAGTACCTAATGTTGTTTTGGTAGTTCAAAGAGTCGTTATAAAGTTGAGAAAAAACGGTTGGGAAATTTTCGGTTGGAATATTAAAAGCTATAAACGATTCGTATATAGAAATATTATCTTTATCCCTATGACTCCTAGTCGCATATGCTATTTTATTGTTATCTGAGTTTGTTACGAATAACTGCGATTCATCATTAGAAAACGGTACCCAATTATGTCCGAAAAACGGTAATAAAGCATTTATTTGCCCAAATGTATTATTAAAAAAGTTAAAGTTTCCTAGAAAATTATCAAAAATAGATTGAGGTAAGTTTTCACCCAACAATTGAGGGGATGGCAATGTAGGAGGATGTAATAGATCTTGATGACTGTAATTTTGAGTTTGTTTATTAATATGTGTTATGTCGGGGCTTTTTGAAAAAAAAAACAAAAACCAAACAGCATGATTTTGCTCGTCCGCTGCTGCACGTCGAAATCTTTCTTTAATCATCAGATCATTTGCTTTATCTGCTATATCCAAATAAGAATCAACAGTTTCTTGCTCATCTTTAAAAGCAAATTCGATTCCGGCTCTATAGTTGTCCGGGCATTCCTCGATTATTTGATAAGAAGGCTTTCTTCCTGCTAAATTCGTATAGATTTTGCTAAATTCCTCGAGATGGCGTATTTCATCTTTTTGGATCTCAAGTATTCTATTCTTTTCATCCTCAGCAGGTGCCATCTTAGCTAACTTCTCATAACAAGCAACGGCACTATACTCAGCATTAATTGCCTTCTGAATATCATTTACAAGTTGAGCATCGTTTAGCATAGGATAAGTACTATTATGCTGTGGAGCATAATGATAATAGTATTGATTTGGATACATCATTGTCCTCCTTTTCATTAACTTCTTTCAGCGGGTGTCCAAACATCCGTAACTGTCGCTACAAAAGACATCCGCTGAAATAGAGGAACTCAGTCTAAGAGCACCACGTCCTGTGGCAATTTATCTCTGCGAAAGCGAAGCGACAGCAACACGGTTTTATCTGTGCGAAAGCGAAGCGACAGCAACACGGTTTTATCTGTGCGAAAGCAAAGCGACAGCAACACGGTTTTATCTGTGCGAAAGCGAAGCGACAGCAACACGGTTTTATCTGTGCGAAAGCGAAGCGACAGCAACAACAATAATAACAACAACACACGACTGAGTGACCAACATTGTGTGGCCTAAAGCCTCCGGCGGATGCAATTATGCCGAGGCATAATTGATCCATCAACTTATTTTATGCATTATGTATAGGTAATTGTGCAAAGTCATTTCTTGTGTTGCCTAGGTTGGGTGTTAATTCAACAAGACTTAAGTATTTAAATAGAAAGGAGCATCGTTAAATATTGTGCCTCCACTCCAACATTTAATGTAGAATCATCTTTTTCCATTGGACAAATATGACAAATAATAACCTGTAAATAGCAAAAATCCTTCATTAATGGTACTATATACTAAATATTTTATGCGAGAAAGAAGTGAGGAATCTGAATTACGGAAAAACGATGCTTGAAATTTATTCTAGCGCGGAAGAACTTAAACAGCTTCACAAAATAATTAGTGATCACAACTTACCTATTAGAAGTGAAGATACTTTTGAAAAACAAGCAGTGGGGGTTAGCGAATATTTAAATGAACCTACTTTTATCGAAGCTCGGAATAAAAAACGATCTTTAAACATTATGTCAGGTGTTATTGCCTTACCAATCGTTGTCTTTATTGTTTATATGATTTTAGGAAAGTTAAAAATAATAGGTCGCGAGGATATCTTTAAAAATATACTTGATTGGTTCTTAGCGTATCCATGGGCCTTTATTCTATACGCTTTTATATTTGCTTCTATCGTAATTGCACATAAATTAATAGAAAAGAAGATGTATAATAAAATATATCCTAATTTAAAGTTGAAATTATTAGACCAATTAAATCAAAATTGAAAAGTAGGTTTAACGGAGTTTCTTTCCGCTCATTTCGCTAACAACAGTTCCTACCTGAGGAGCAATGAGATGGGCGTGTGCGTAGCAATGTACTGACCTAGAAATTCTAAGATACATAAAAACACCTTTCGTTGAAAAACTGGTATGACACCTTATGAAATCAACGTGAAGGTGTTTTTTCTATGGGACAAGAATGAGTAATGAAGATGGGCCTATAAATTGAATAAAGAGATTTTGGAAATCCTACTACATTAATGTTTATGGCGTTTTTTTGATAGGTTTGAATTCTTTGTTCAAAAATCTGAAAATTGCAAAATAATAAATATGTAGTATAGTAGACAAAAATACTATTAAGGAGCATTATCTATGTCCCAGATACAAGAATCCCGTCAACAAATAGGAAAAAAGCAAATTCTCAAATTAACTAAGCTTATACTGATGGCTTTTTTGGCTATTGTTCTGATCACATCGGCCTTTGCCATTTGGACGCCTCAGCCGACGATTTGGGTGATGCAACTACTGGCTAGCAAGAATAATCCTGAAAATTTTGGTTCTGATCCATCCGATTTACCCGCGCTCATGGCGCAAACTCAGGTGATCTCAGACCTCTCATATCCATCCAAGTACAAGGAAAATAAACTCGACCTTTATCTCCCTCAAGGCGATTCAAAGCCGCTGCCCGTTATTCTCTTTATCCACGGAGGAGGCTTCATTACGGGAGATAAGTTTATGGCCGCTAATTATTCAAGAGCTTTGGCCGCTGATGGCTATGCTGTAGTATCCATGAACTACGAGTTAGCGCCTGGAGCCACTTTGTTTGATCAGACGAAGCAAGTGGGGGAAGTATGGTCTTATTTGCAGCACTTGGCTTCGAAATATCCCTTGGACCCATCACGAGTGATTTTGGCTGGTTCCTCAGCGGGTGCTTTCTTGGCGGGAGAATTTGCGCTAATCCAATCCAATACTGAATATGCAAAGCTCGTGGAAATTCCACAACTGATGCCGACTAACGCAATCAAAGGATTATTGTTATACAGCGCTCCATACGATATCTCAGAAATACAGCATATCGATTTAAAGTCTTCGCAACAATTCGTACTCAAGCGAATGGGCTGGAGCATTTTGGGCGATAAAAACTGGATGAACAACCCGGAATTTGATGTTTTAAACCTATCGAAGTATGTCACAAAAGACTTTCCACCATCATTTGTGACCGACGGAAATACGAATTCGTTTGAATCACAGGCTAGGATTTTCGTGGATACACTTAAAGAACAGAACATTCAGGTCAACTCTCTATTTTTCGACCCTGCCGTGATGAAGGTTGGTCATGGCTATCAGTTTGATATGGCCTCCCCGGCTAGCGTAAGCAGCTTGAAGAAGACAAAAGAGTTTCTGAAGGAAATTACTTCATCTAGCCAATGAAGCCCATGGATATATCGAGCTACTAGATAAAAAGAATTCACGTTTTGGTTAGAAAGAGGATGAGGAGGAAAAAGAAGCGGATGGGGCTCACTATTAGTAAACTAAGGTTTAGTACATGGTGTAGGGAGTTTAGCGGTATCTAATAAAATAGATTGTGTTTGAATATAGATTCGAGCACAAAGCCGATTCCGGATGTAATTATGCAATTATGCCTTGGCATAATTGCATAATATTTTTTCAGACATGTTGAATAGGATAAGGAAATGTAGAGATGTCTTTGTTAAGAACCCCTCTATAGAACTACTAACTGTGTGAAAAAGCTTATTAGATGATTGTAGAGAAGATGCACGACTCCTGCCAGTAAAAAATTTATTTATCCCAGTAACCTTCTATATTTGATATTTGAGTTTAAACTGTTGAGGCTTCTTTTTATTATAAAGAATCGTCACCCATTGTCCTTCCTCAAAAAAAGCACGATTTTTCGTATATGTCCATACTTTGCTCGTGACAGTGATTGATTTATTTTGTAATGAAGTAAATTGTACTGCCAACTTTATTCTACGCTTTGATTCTCCTTTTGCATATGTAATCTCATGGCCAACTGTTCGGTGTGAAAAATCACTTTCGATAATCTGTGCGTTCGTTTCAATCCATTCAATTTTTTGATACTTCAATGGAAATATCCATAGTGCGACAAAAATGATTAGAAAGAAGATAATTACCCCAATAAAAATGTCCATTTGCATCCCCACTTTTTTCTTTTTTAAACAAAAGACTATAGCTAAACTCAAAACTTTTGAATACAGTTTTTCTGTGAATGGTGCCAGATCCAGCAATGCTTTGGGAACTTTACTTTTATAATACTATACACTCTTTACTTTGTTCACAATTAAATATAACTTGTATAGCAGTATCTTATAAATAGCATGTTCAAGTATAGACCCAACAGTTTTTCAATCTATATTTTTTCGTATGTTGTATTTTTTATAAAACAGTTGACTTATTTTTCAGTTGTAACTATAATGGTTACAGCTGGAGGTGATGAAGATTAAGATTAGCAGTCGTTTTACAATCGCTGTTCATATTTTATCAATCATCAAACAAAATCCATCGACCATTTGCACATCAGAATTTATGGCGGAAAGTGTAAATACAAATCCGGTAGTAATTAGGAAAATATTATCCTATCTTAAAAAGGCGGGTATAGTGCAAGTGCGCCGAGGGACAGGTGGAGCTTCTTTAGTCAAAGATCTAGATGCTATCACTTTGCTAGAGGTTTTTCGTTCAGTAGAAGTTGTAGAAGAAGATAAGTTATTTCATCTACATGAAAATCCCAATCCTGATTGTCCTATTGGTGCAAATATACAGGCTGTGTTAGAGCTAATTTTAGTGCAAGCACAAGAAGCGATGGAACAAGTATTAGCTAATATTACGATGGAACAAGTGATTACATCTTTAATCCATGAAATTCAACAATCACAATAAATGCATTCTTTTCTTTTCACGGAATGCATATTTATTTGATTTAGTTGTAACTAAAATGGTTACAACAAGAAGAGAGAAAGGGAGGTTTTATTGGGTGACTCTTAAAATAAAAGCATATTCGGATTTTATTTGTCCTTTCTGTTTTTTAGGGAAAGGGCCGTTGGATGAAATTGCAAAAGAAAAGGATATAGAGATAGAGTGGATGCCGTTTGAATTAAGACCTAAGCCATATCCAAAAATTGATCCTTGGAAAGAGCCTGCTAAATTAGGGTCGTGGGATTCCTATATTCTCCCTACAGCTAAAAAGCTAGGCATTGATATGCGATTACCGCGAGTATCTCCGCATCCTTATACAAATTTAGCTTTTGAAGGATATCAATTCGCTAAAGTATATGGAAAAGGAAATGATTTTCATCATAGAGTTTTCACAGCGTTTTTCCAAGAGGAACAAAATATTGAGGATGTAGACGTGTTAACTCAATTAGCGAATGAGGTAGGTCTGCAAAAAGAAGAATTCAAAGAAGCTTTGCTTTCAGGTAAATATCGTGAAGCTCATCAAGAAGCTTTAAAGCATGCTTATGAAGAAGCGAATATTACGGCTGTTCCAACACTAATTATTGGTGATGAAATGATCCAAGGATTAGCTAGTAAAGAAAGAATAGGGCAAGTCATCGATCAGCATTTTAAAAAATAGGTAATGTAAAGTAGCGTATAAAATGAAGCTGCATGTAAAAGTCTATGTATATAAATTTGATTAAAATTTGGAGGAAATACAAATGTCAGTAACAACAACTAATTTAAAAGAAGCAATTATTAATCGTCGTTCAATCCGTAAAGTGAAAAAGAATGCAGCAATTACAAAAGACAAAATTGAAGAGCTATTAAAAATTAGTGTACATGCACCATCTTCATTTAATATGCAAAGTGGACGTGTAGTAGTTTTAATGGATAATGAACACGAAAAGTTTTGGGATATTGTCAAAGAAACATTACGTGCACGTGTTCCAGCAGAAAATTTTGCTGCAACAGAAGAGCGTTTACTAGGCTTTAAAGATGGCGTAGGAACAATCTTATTCTTTGAAAATCAAGCAACAATTAAACAAATGCAAGAAAACGCTCCTTCTTATAAAGAGCAATTCCCATTCTGGTCACATCAAGGAAATGCAATGCTTCAGTACGCAACATGGATGTCTTTAACTACTGAAGGAATCGGCGCATCTCTTCAGCACTATAATCCAATTATTGACGAGGAAGTTAAAGAAACTTGGAATATCCCTGCAGAATGGAGCCTAGTAGCTCAAATGCCATTTGGTGAACCAAATGAACAAGCAGGAGAAAAAACTTCTTTACCTTTTGAAGATGTAGTGAAATTTTATTAATTAATATCAATACCTACAAATAAACCCCGTTAAGTGATTTACTTAGCGGGGTTATAATATTTTTAGTTGAATGAAAATTCGTATCCTACATAGTTAAAAATATTGGTAAACCCTATATTTTCTGCTACAGCGATGGAAGGCTTGTTTGAATCCATACAATCCCAATATGGGGTCGACCCTTGCGCTAAACAATCTTTTACAAAGTAATGAGCTAACTTTTGGGCTAATTTATTACCTTGGTGAGCTTCTAATGTTTCAATGTCAATACAGTGGACATTTTCAACGATAAAGCCTGAAAAACAAAAACTAATAATGTGATGTTTGTAAACGACACAATATCCAATTCCTTTATTCAAGAAACACTCAGGAGAAGACCAACACGAAAGAATTTTTGAATGTAAAAATTCGAGATTTTTAATTGCGTTATCGTTAAATAGAGCGTTATCTATTTTTAAAACAGTGTATCCTTCTTTAACATCGGGCTCATTATTTGCTATATAGTTATTTTTATGAAGCTTATAAACTCTTTGTTTCCAACTACCAAGTTCACGATGTTTAAATATTTTTTCAATCATTTGATTCCACTTTGGATGGTTACCGATACCTTCAAAGTAATGCAACCCCACTTTCTTTGCTTCGGGTACAATTACTCGATCAACAAAACCATTTATTTGATTATTAAATTGTTCATTTTCTTCATTCCCGATAAATAAAAACCCATCATTGTTGCCTAACCAAATAAGTGCTGTACGTGGTGTGTCGATATTATCCACAAATATTCGTCCAGGATTTACTCCCTCTACAACTGCTTGAACTTCTAATTGGCCTTGCTTATTCAACAGCTCTTTACACCTGTAAAATTCATTTTGCTGTAGTTCAGTAATCATTTATATCACTATCCTCTCGCATTAATTTTGCTATATTTCGACTAAAAGTTCGGAATGACATTTATTAAAACGTATACCATGTGCATAGGTTGAGTGGAGGCTAGGCGACTCCTTGAGGATTTGCAATAGAGGAACGAAAGCTAGAACCATCACGTTCTGTGATAACGCCTTAGTGCCCAACATCCTGCCGCTGACGCTTCGCTTTCGCGCAAAAAACATCCTGCCGCTGACGCTTCGCTTTCGCGCAAAAAACATCCTGCCGCTGACGCTTCGCTTTCGCGCAAAAAACATCCTGCCGCTGACGCTTCGCTTTCGCGCAGAAAACGTCCTGCTGGAACGGAAATCAACCCCACGCTATAATGATAATCCTTTACATTATCATATAGGGAAATGATGGTAATATCTATCTTTGCCGGCCTAATTTATGAGGTGTGTTTTTTTACGATACGTTCATATTTCATTAGAAAGTATATGCTATGATAAATGTACATAGAGGAGGGGGTCACATGATTATAGTTGGATTAACTGGTTGGGGTGATCATCCTTCGCTTTATAGTGAAGTGACTGCCTCAAAAGACAAATTATTCGATTATACAGGTCATTTTTTAACGGTAGAAGTCGATACTTCTTTTTATGCGATACCTTCTAAAGAGAATGTTCGAAAGTGGTGTGAGGATACACCCGAAAATTTTCGTTTTGTTGTGAAGACCTATCAAGGAATGACTGGTCATTTACGTGGCGACATACCGTTTGAATCGAAGAATGACATGTTTAATGCCTTTATCGAATGTGCCAATGAATTTAAACGTCATGGAAAGCTGGCGATGGTACTAGCACAATTCCCACCGTGGTTTGATTGTCAGACTAAGAATGTACAATATTTATTGTATATTAGGCAGCAGCTTAAAGGCTTTGACGTAGCGATTGAGTTTCGCAATCGAACATGGTATGCGGACAATGTCGTACAGCAAACAATGGATTTTTTACAAGAACATCAATTCATTCATACTATTTGTGATGAACCACAGGCTGGCGTAGGTTCTGTACCATTTTATCCTGCTGTTACTGCGACTAAGGCACTTGTACGTATTCATGGACGTAACATTCATGGGTGGCGTAATACTGGTAATGCCGAAAACTGGCGGAAGGTTCGCTTTTTATATGATTACAATAGTGAAGAATTGCAGCAGCTTGGACAGCATTTGAAACATCTTCAATCAGAAGTACAGGGTGTGTATGTATTATTTAATAATAATTCAGGGCTTCATGCTGCGAAAAATGCAAAGGAATTACAAGAGATTTTAGCGATTAGAGATGTAGGGTTAGCGCCTAAACAATTAAATATGTTTGAAGGGGAACTATAATGGAATTTTTTGTTTTAGCTATTATTGCATTATTATCTGGGATAATTGGCTCGTTGGTTGGGCTTGGTGGAGGAATTATCTTAGTCCCAGCAACATTATACGTTGGGGTAAATCTAGGGATGATTCCAGATATCACTCCTCAAAAAGTGGTTGGTTTATCGGTTGTCATGATGATTTTCACTGGACTTGCCTCTACGTTAAGTTATATGAAAACTAAAACAGTTGATTATAAAAGCGGTTGGATATTTTTTATAGGAAGTATTCCTGGAACGATGCTGGGTGCATGGGTAAATAAGGGACTAGATGTACCATCATTTAATTTGTATTTTGGTATTTTACTAATCATTTTGGCGACGATATTACTTGTGCGGGATCGATTGAAACCTGTAGAATGGTTTGTAAAAAACGGTATGCAACAGGAATTCGAAGATAAAGAAGGAAATACTTTTGTATATGGGTATCCAATTTGGTTTGCCATTGCATTAACATTTGGGATTGGCTTTGCCTCTGGATTATTTGGTATCGGTGGAGGTTCGATGATCGTACCTGCCATGATTATTTTATTTTTATTCCCACCACACGTTGCAGTGGCAACATCGATGTTCATGGTGTTTTTATCGTCGATTGTTAATTCAGCGAGTCATATTTATTTAGGACATGTACCATGGCTCTATACGATTCCTGTTATTCCAGGAGCTTATATTGGAGCAAAGCTTGGGGCAGCATTAAATAAAAAAATTAAATCAGATACTCTTGTAGTAGCACTTCGAGTTATTTTATTATTATTAGGAATTCGTTCCATTATCGATGCTTTATTGTAATTTTTTAAAAAGAGGTGGCTTAATTGCTGGAAAAAATTCATATTTTTCACACGAATGATTTGCACAGTCATTTTAAGTATTGGCCACGAATGCAAAGCTATGTGAGAGAAATGCGTACTAAGCTTACAACCATGGGAGAAACAAGCTATTTATTTGATGTCGGTGATCATTTAGATCGTTCAAATATTTATACAGAAGCAACTGTCGGAAAGGGCAATGTGAAGTTATTGAATGAAGCCGGCTACGACGTAGTGACAATCGGTAATAATGAAGGTATAACATTGTCTCATAAGGAACTGTACCATTTGTATGATGAAGCAGCATTTGATGTAGTAGTTGCTAATGTGAATGCCTCAGAAGGACCAAATCCAGCGTGGATGAAGCCGTATGTTGTATTAACAACTGCTTATGGCACAAAGGTTGCGGTAATTGCAGCAACGGCTATGTTTGAAATTTATTATAAGGAATTAGACTGGGAGATAGATGAGGCACGAAGTACACTCATTCGCTTAGCGCTTCAACTTCGTGAAGAAGTGGATATTATTGTTTGTTTGTCTCATTTAGGGATAACAGAGGATGAGCTTTTAGCTGAGGAATGCCCGGAAATAGATGTTATATTCGGCTCACATACACATCATGTTCTCCCTAATGGAAAGTTAACTAATGGCGTTTTATTAACGGGTGGAGGAAAATTTGGACAATATACTGGACATCTTGTGTTAGAATATGATACGAGATTTAGGGGAATTGTTGAAAAAAAGGATACTTTAATTCATAATAAAGATTTGCCTACGATTAAAAATGAATATGAAATCATTCAATCTTTAGAAAAAGAAGGCAAACGATTACTTGATATTCCAGTATTCACTACGGGAAAATCGTACAACAAGGAATGGTTCCATTATTCGCAATTATCCGATTTGTTTGCGCGTGCCATTTTAGAGAAAAGTGGAGCGGATTGTGCGTTATTTAATGCAGGTATTTTTTTAGATGGTTTACCTAAGGGAACTGTGACAGCACTAGATTTGCATAGAATTTTCCCACATCCTATAAATTTGTGTACGATTGAATTATCAGTTGCCGAAATGAAAGAAATTTTTCAGCAATCTAAAAATGAAGAATGGCCTTATATTGAGTTAAAAGGATTAGGGTTTAGAGGCGTTATTTTTGGGAAGATGTTAACTTATGGCTTTTCAATGAATGAAGATCGCCAATTACTGATCAATGGGAAGCTTGCAGATAATGATCGAATTTATAAATTAGTAACACTTGATTTGTTTACGTTTGGTTATTTTTATCCGAGTTTTAAATATGCTAAGAAAAAATATATTCTACCAGAATTTTTACGAAACATTATGATAGATTATGGGCAAAGATTCTTTAAGTAAGAGTAGATAAAACGCTTTTAGAATGGATTGGGGAAAAGGTCATGCGATTAATTTCAATCGATGTATTAAAAGAAGGAATGGTATTAGCAAGAACCATTTGGAATGAGGCAGGGCACCCTCTTTTAAAGAAAGATGTTGTCATTAATGCACGTATCATACAAAGACTTCAACAATTAAATATGCATTATTTATATATTGACGATAAAATTTCTGAGGGTATTGAGGTACAGGAAACAATTCCAACTGTTATTCGAAATAAAGCAATTTCAACCATTAAAGATTCTTTCCAATCAATCAATGGTTTAAATCCAGTAAATGCCTCTTATGTGCTTGACCAACAATCAAAAGCAATTGTCTCCATTATAGATGAGTTACTGTTGGCAGTTAGAGGTAATGATGAAATTTTAACAATACTAACAGATGCGTATTTATTTGATGAATATTTATATCAACACTCTTTTCAAGTCACACTTTATTCGATAGCGATTGCTAAAGAGCTTGGATACTCAGCTGAGGATTTACGTTTAATTGGAATTGGCGCATTGTTACATGACATAGGAAAGATTATGGTACCAAAAGAAATTTTGACAAAGCCTGATCGCCTAACGTCTGAGGAATTTGAAACGATGAAGCAGCATACTAGATATGGTTTTGATTTGTTACGTAATTTACATTCCATATCATTGATTGTTGCCCATTGTGCCTTCCAACATCATGAACGGATTGATGGGAGTGGCTATCCACGGGGCTTAGTTGATTTTGAAATCCATCCGTTTGCCAAAATTATTGGTGTAGCAGACGTCTTTGATGCGGTGACTACAAGTCGTGTATATCGTGAAAAAATGCTACCTTCTCAGGGCCTAGCAATTTTAGAAGCAGGCGCTGGAACTATATACGATATACGTATTGTGAAAGCATTGAAAAGGTCTGTTGTCCATTATCCTAAAGGTGTTATTTTAAAATTATCGGATGGGCGTCGAGGTATTGTATCAAGACAAAATACATTGGATGCCGCATTACCGTGGATTCGAATTTTTGAAGAGCAAAATCAAATATTATCAGCTACATATGAAATTAATTTAGTGGACTACCCAACTATAACAATTGAAAGCGTTGAAGTGGATTATGTTGTACCATCGAAAATAGAATAAAAATCTCCTCCTGTTCATACTTTATGAAACAGGAGGAGATTTTTTGTTTTTCCCTCGAAAAAGGATGAAATTACGATCATATAGTAATTATGGCAACTATAGAAAAAAGGGAAGTCGGTTGAATCGATTAACCATAGTAGTTATCTGCGTAATTATCGGTGTTATTTTATTTATTTATTATTTAAATGCGAAGCTTATGCCGACCTATTTAGATTATGCTGAAATACAAACGGGTAAGATTGCATCTTCCGTTGTGAGTAAAGCGATTGATTCTCGTACATCAAGTGTTATGGATGTTAATGATATTCTTGTAGAAGTATCCCCTGATAACCATGCTGATTTGAAAATTAATACAGAAACGATTAATCGAGTTCGAACAGAAACGGTCAATCAAGTAAAAGTGTATTTAGAGCAGGCAGAGCAAGGGGAGTTGTCGCATTTGCCAAATCTTGATAATGTTGAATATGATTATAACAAGATTAATGAAGGAAATGGAGTAGTTTTTTATATGCCGTTGAGTCAGGCGGCTAATATCCCTTTAATTGGGAACTTAGGACCTAAAATTCCGATACGCTTTCATGTAATTGGCAATGTGCATAGTGAAGTTACTTCTTCAATAAAGGAATTTGGTATAAATAGCGCATATATGGAGGTAGGGATTCATATAGAAGTAAATGTGCAAATTATTGTCCCTTTTGCTAGTAAAACTACTACAGTTACTCAGGATATTCCGGTGGCAATGGGCTTAGTAAGGGGAACAGTTCCAGATGTTTATTCAAATGGTAGTTCAGAGGTACCTTCAATTCAAATACCTGTCTCTCCTAAAAAGTAGAAATGTTCGCCTTCTTTCAGCGAATGTCTTTTGTACTGAAAGCGTAGCGACAGGTACAGGTTTCCAAACACCCACTGAAATAGAGGAACTCAGTCTAAGAACGCCACGTCCTGTGGCAACGACTGAGTGACCAACTTCGTGTTGCTGCCGCTACGTTAGCACTACGCTTTCGCACAGAAAACATTTGTTGCTGCCGCTTCGCTTTCGCACAGAAAACATTTGTTGCTGCCGCTCCGTTAGCACTACGCTTTCGCGCAAAAAACATCTGCTGTTGCCGCTGCCGCTCCGCTTTCGCGCAGATAAAACCCTTTTGCTGCCGCTCCGCTTTCGCGCAAAAAAACATTTGTTGGCCTAAAGCCTCCGGACGCAATTTTGCCGAGGCAAAATTGATTATGATAGTTGTTGGAGTTCATTTATTATGTTACATTGACAACAGTGAAGATAGTAATATAAAAACTGCATATATTTGATAGGGGCGATATCCGTATGACATCTTGTAAACCTACAAGCAAAGGAAAAGAAGAATATTTAAGAAAACCAGATTGGTTAAAAATTAAATTAAACACAAATGATGAATATAAAGGGCTAAAGAAGCTCATGCGTGAAAAAAATCTGCATACAGTATGTGAGGAAGCACGCTGTCCTAATATTCATGAATGCTGGGGTGAACGACGTACAGCAACAATGATGATCCTTGGATCTGTTTGTACGCGTGCTTGCCGTTTCTGTGCTGTTAAAACAGGCTTACCAAATGAATTAGACCTAGCAGAGCCGGAACGAGTAGCAGATTCTGTAGCTATTATGAACTTGAAGCACGTAGTTATTACAATGGTAGCCCGTGATGACTTAAAGGATGGCGGTGCGCAAGTATTAGCTGAAACAGTACGTGCGATTCGTCGTAAAAGTCCGTTTACATCGGTTGAAGTTTTACCGTCCGATTTAGGTGGTTTGCAAGAGAACCTTCAAATGTTAATGGATGCGAAGCCAGATATTTTAAATCATAATATTGAAACAGTGCGTCGCTTAACGCCAAGAGTACGTGCACGTGCAAAATATGAGCGTTCATTAGAGTTTCTTCGTTTGGCGAAAGAAATGCAACCAGACATCCCTACAAAGTCATCATTAATGATAGGCTTAGGTGAAACACATGAAGAAATTTTAGAAGTTATGGACGATTTACGAGCAAACGACGTAGATATTATGACAATTGGTCAATACTTACAGCCAACGAAAAAGCATTTGCCTGTTAAAAAGTATTATTCTCCAATAGAGTTTGGTAAACTGCGTAAAATCGCAATGGAAAAAGGGTTTAAGCATTGTGAAGCAGGCCCACTTGTACGTAGTAGCTATCATGCTGATGAACAAGTTAACGAAGCAACAAAAGAACGTCAGCTACAAGCAGAACAGTAAAAACAAATGTTGAAATAGAAGGCGGTGCCACTTTGATCAATATTGAAGGATATGAATACGAGATTATTGAAGATTACAAAGAAGCTTTTCAAGAGGAAGTATTCAAGGAACGATACTCAGATATTTTAGCCAGATATGATTATATTGTGGGCGACTGGGGTTATAGTCAATTACGCTTAAAAGGCTTTTTTGACGATAAAAATCAGAAAGCCACTTTCGATACGAAGATTAGTACACTACAAGATTACTTATTTGAGTATTGTAACTTTGGCTGTGCATATTTCGTCTTGCGAAAATCCGGCAAATCTACTCAGCAGCCAGAAGCTGTAGTAAGTGAAGATCATGAAGTGACAAAGCTTGTTGAAAATGCACAAATAGCAGAATAAACTTTAAAAACCTGATGCAAAATTTGCATCAGGTTTTTACTTTGTAGTGATAGGTTTTTTTAAAATTGGTAATAATAAAAATGTAGCTCATCAACGTAGCGTGAGGTTGATTTCCGTTCCGGCTGGGCGCTTTGTAGCTGTCGCTTTGCTTTCGCTACAGAAAACATTTGCCGCTGACGCTTCGCTTTCGCACAGAGCAGAGCTTCCTGGGGGCGTCCGATGAGCCGCTTCACTCGCGTTGCTCGCTCCAGGGTCTCATCTGTGACGCTGATCCCCAAGGAGTCGCCTAGCCTCCACTCCAATCAACTTATATTCAGGATATATGTTTTAACAAATACTATCTCCAACTTTTGGTGGTGAATCAAAAAGGACGGATTTTAAAATTAATTCTAGTTTTATTAAAGGTGTGTGTTGTGTAGATGAAAAATGCTGTATTTTTGGACCGTGATGGGGTCATCAATGAAGTATTAACGGATCGCGTTAAATTTGTCAATAAACCTAAGGATCTCTATTTCCTACCACATGTTCCGAAAGCTATAAAAAAATTGAATAAATACTTCGACTATATTTTTGTAGTAACCAATCAAGGTGGCGTTGGATTGGGGTTTATGAAAGAAACGCAGCTACAAAAAATACATGAGCATATGGTAAAAGAATTGAAGAAGGAAGGGGCCATTATTCACGAAGTCGTATATTGTCCCCATAAGCCAAAGTCGGGCTGTGCCTGCCGTAAGCCCAATAGTAAATTAATCGTTGATCTTGGTGAAAAATATAATATAGACATGGCAAAATCCTACATGGTGGGAGATACGGACACAGATATTATAGCAGGCAAAAAAGCAGGAACTAAGGGAGTATTTTTAGGTGCGAAAGATCCACTGGCAGATGCGACTTTTCCAGATTTAATTAGTGCTGCTGATTGGATTATTAAAGATGCAACAGCATAACGCTACTATTGTTGAAGTGGAAAGACAAAGCGTATAAATCATGTGAAAAAGGATAATTTATTTATTGGAGGTGATTATTTTGACTAAAGAAAATAAAAAATCGTTAGATCGAGAAGAATATGGATTTGGCTTTGATATTAGTGTTGATGACTTAGGAGTGATTGGGCAAAATCAACAAGCCAAAAAACAAAACGACAATGAAAACAAAGACAAGCCTCGCAATAAGGATAATCCTGCTAAATTAAATAATGAAAAGTAGGAGCACAATTCAATGCTCCATGATTTAGATTTAAGATACTTACAAAAAAATTCCGCCAACCTTCTGTTGCACAGTGCGCAAAGTAGAACCCTATGTCCGCAGAAAAGCGGAATTTTTTTGTATTAAATTCTTAATTGCTATCATTGCAGGTACAAAAAACACCAAATATGTAGGGTGTTAATTTAATAATTCACGTAAATATTCACGTAGCTCAACTGTATCTTCCTCTGTGCGATTGTATACGTGTTCAAGATAGCCAGGCTCTTCTATATCATCTGGACCAATTATAGCAAAGCGTCCAAATTGAATATCCATGACAAGCACTTTCCCAAAGAAACGGCCTGATTGCAAAATGGCTAAATCATAACGTAACTTATTTCCTGCAAAACTAACAAAGCGTGTTTTTGTATCTTCTACATCATCATATAAAAAAAAACGTTCCATCTTTTAATCTCCTTCCAGTCCTATAGATATGGTACTATAGAAGAGAAATGACTATCAACTTTTAAAGATTTGAATGGGGGCTTTCCTTGTGTATTTTGTAGATCGTAATAAAATCACAAAAAACTTACAGTACTTAGATGGACTATTAGCAAATTTAGAGTCAGAAGATAGCTGGCTAGAAAATGATATTAAGAAATTAGCGATCGAGCGAATTGGTCACAATGTGATGGAGTCAATGATGGATGTAGGAAATTTAATGATTGACGGCTTCATTATGCGTGATCCAGGAAGCTATGAGGATATTATTGATATTTTAATCGATGAAAAAGTCGTATCTACTGAAATGGAAGCACCGTTAAAAGCAGTAGTTGGCTTACGTAAAATGCTTGTTCGTGAATTCACAGATGTAGATGTTCAGGAAGTTGTTAATGTGTTAACAACGACTTTACCAGCATTAAAGCAATTCTCACCAGCTGTGAATAGTTATTTAACAAATGAACTTGGCCCTGTTTCGGCATTTTTATCAGAGGATCATCAATGAAAACCTACAAGGCATATTGCTTTGATTTAGATGGTACAGTTTATCGTGGAAAGGATGGCATTCCTTCTGCGATTACTTTTATTCATCGGTTACAACAAGCAGGAATCGAGCCATTTTACGTAACAAACAATTCTTCTAAGACAAGAGAGCAGCTGCAGGAAGCTTTAAGTGCTATAGGTGTGAATGCACCGTTAGAGCATATTTACTCTAGCGCATTAGTTACAGCAAAATATGTAGCCTTGAATTTCCATGGCCGAAAAGTAGCCATGTTAGGTTCTGATGGTATTCGGAAAGCGTTATTTAATGAAGGCATTGAACCTATCGAGGATGAGCCAGAGGTTTTTGTTATGGGGATTGATCGAAATCTAGATTATATGGCACTTGCAAAGGCGACGATTGCTGTGCAAAATGGTGCGACGTTTATAGCAACGAATCAAGATATTAAATTCCCGACAGAGTATGGATTTCTACCAGGTAATGGGTCGTTCGCCCGATTAGTAGGTGAAGTTGCAGACGTTGAGCCAATCTATATCGGTAAACCATCACCTGCAATGCTTGAAGTCATTGCGACAGAGCATGGCTTTACGAAAGATGAAATGGTGATGATTGGCGATAATTACGACACAGATATTATGTGTGGAATTCGTTTTGGTTGTGACACAATCCATGTAAACACAGGTGTTACACCAACAAAGGTTGTACTTGAGAAGGAGCAGCAACCTACCTATGTGGTAGAAACTTTAATTGATTAGTTCTAACATAAAAAAAGGATGCTTATGTCGATTTTTTTGGCATAACATCCTTTTTTTATGTTCAAATTTAGTATTAGTAAGTGTTTCATCATTATATGAATGAGGTATTACGCCTTCATTACCATAACGGATTTTCTTCGATAAATTGATAAATGGCTTTCGTCAACTCTTCAGGAGAATCAGCCTCGACTAGTTCACCATTGACGATTGCATAAAATGATTCTGAACATTTTGTACAGTAACTAAGGCAGCCATATTCTAAAACATCAATGTTCGGATCACGCTCTAGTATTTCATAAGTTTTTTGAGAGCCATTTGCCAAATTACTTATACAAAATTCAACCATTGGATTCATATATGTCACCTCACCAAAGTAATGCTACTCGCTTTTAAAACATTCGTCAATGTTTTGAGTTGATCATGAGATAAAAGCAGATACTAAGTGGTAAAGTTGGGCGCAACTACTTTACAAAAGTGAAGAGAAGAAAACTGTATTTAAGGAAAATTCGGACAATAGCGACAATTTATCGAAGTTCGAGTGATTCAAAAATCGTTCGAAAAAAGCGAGTTATCATTCATTTTGTGAAATCTTTCACAAAATTGCATTCTGATATTGTGAAACTTCTCACAATCGGTTATACTCATTTGTGGATACTTTGTGAACAATTAATATAAGAGATATAAAAGGAGACTATTATGGGAAAATTAGTACTTTTAGGTGGCGGCTACGGCAATATGCGTCTTATGCTTCGATTATTACCAAACGTTCCATTAGACACAGAAATCGTGCTAGTAGACAGAGCCCCTTTCCATAGTTTAAAAACAGAATTTTACGCATTAGCAGCAGGGACTGCAACAGATAAAGAAATTCGTGTAAGCTTCCCAGAGCATGAACGTTTATCGGCTGTATACGGAGAAGTTGTTGAAATTAATCGTACGGAAAAAGTAGTCATTCTAGAAGATGGACAACGTATTGAATATGATGATTTAGTAATTGGTCTTGGCTGTGAGGATAAGTATCATGGTGTACCAGGTGCAGAGGAGTACACATATAGCATTCAGACAATGGCGAAATCACGTTCAACATTCCAAGCACTTTGTGGTTTACCAGCAGGCTCTACAGTCGGAATTGTAGGAGCTGGCTTAAGTGGTATTGAGCTTGCAAGTGAGTTACGTGAAAGCCGATCAGATTTGAAAATAAAGCTATTCGACCGTGGTCCTCGTATTTTGAAGGACTTCCCAGAAAAGCTAAGTAAATATGTAAAAGACTGGTTTGTAAAACATAATGTCGAAGTCATTGCCAATTCAAATATTACAAAAATTGATGAAGGTAAAATTTACAATCACGAAGAAGAAATTGCACTCGATTCTGTAGTTTGGACTGCTGGTGTACAGCCTGTCAAAATTGTTCGCGATTTAGAAGTTGAGAAAGATAAACAAGGGCGTCCGATTGTAACACAATATTTCAATCTTCTTGATGATGAGCATGTATATGTTGTAGGTGACTGTGCTGCATCAGACTTACCTCCAACTGCGCAGTTAGCAGAGGAGCAAGCAGAACAAATCGTCAAAGTACTTCGCATGCGTTGGAAAGGCGAAAACTTACCTGAGAAAATGCCTGATATTAAATTAAAAGGGTTCATGGGAGCTCTTGGTAAAAAACAAGGCTTTGTTTATTTAGCAGATACAACTGTAACAGGACGTATCGCACGCTTGATGAAATCAGGATTATTATGGTACTACAAACGTCAAAATGATTAATTAGTCTTATAAAAAGGGATTGCTTCAAAATTTGAAGCAATCCCTAAGTTTTTCTATCAATTATGCCTCGGCATAATTGCGTCCGGAATCGGCTTTGTACTTAGGCCTGCACGAGGCCGACACGATGTCGGTCATTTCGGTAATGCCACAGGACGTGGGGTTTTACCGATGCAGGTCTGTTAGCCGTTATCGCATGGATGCGATGATTGTAGGCTAACATCCTTTAAGAACTCCTTTCCGATTCCGTGACATCCGCTGAAATAAGTTAAACGGTTTCGTCAGGTACGAATCCTAAATTTTCAAGTGCGGTAAATACAGGCTTTAATTGCACATAGCCTTCGCCCACTACTTCATCATTTATAAGAACAAGCGGATAAAAAAATTCATCGTCTTGAATGCGTGTAGCATAGTCTTGATCGCGCTCATTCTCAATTGGTCCTTCAATATCGATATAGCGAATATCATATCCTTGGTTTGGATATTTTCGATCTATGGCTGCTTGTAGCCACTCATATGTATCCTTTGAAGATGGCGCATTGACACAACTTGCGCAGATTACCGCTGTTCCGTAAATTTCGATCATTGGTTTCGTTTGTCCCATTCCATTTCCACTCCTCGTGATTCTATATTGGATTTTTTCTGTTGCTAACATTATAATCATTATAAGGAAAGGAGTCGAGACAAAATGGCAGAAGTAACAATTAACGATCAAGTTCAAGAGGTATTAGATAAATTACGCCCATTCTTACTACGTGACGGTGGAGACTGTGAATTAGTAGATGTAGAAGACGGCATTGTAAAATTACGTTTATTAGGTGCATGTGGTAGTTGCCCAAGTTCAACGATTACACTTAAAGCCGGTATCGAACGCGCATTATTAGAAGAAGTACCAGGTATTATTGAAGTGGAGCAAGTATTCTAATGACTAAAAAAAGTTCTAGCTGATTCATTCAGACTAGAACTTTTTTTCTTACATTTGTCGAGCGTGTTCTTTTTCTTCTCGAATAATAGCCCATTGTTCCTTAGCCATATCAATGATTTTTGCTTCTCCACCTATACTTTGCTTTTCAATGACCTTTGAAAAGAAGCGTGTAGCATTTTCTAAATCACCGATACGTCGTGAAAGTTCAGCAATCATATACATAATTCGAATATCTGACATTTGCGTTGAACTGTAATCCTCAGTTGAATAAGAATCCATATAGTAATCTCGGGCCATTGTCATAAAACGTTGCTCTTGGCCTTCGTTTTTTAGTGAACGATATAGCCATGCAAGACGTAACGTAAGCCCAGCTATAGCGACAAATTTTTCTTTTTTAATTGTACCGCAAAGGAATGCTAATTTATAAGCTTGTATTGCTTGGAATACAGTACGTTCACCCTTAAAATCATGGTGCACCCATTTTTCAGTAATTTGCGTGCGAATTTCATCTTGCGTGCCAGGGGCGAAATATTTTGAAAAGTCTTCTGTAAATGAAAATCCGCAATGCTCACAAACAAATACATTATAATAAAGTGCATTTACACCGTCTGCATAAATAGGATGAAAATCTGTTTCTGTATGATCTACTTTAATGAATTTAGAGCGTACTTTTAATGTTGGAAATTCTTTTTTGCAATTATGGCATTGAATTTTTTTTTCGTAATAAGGTGAAATCTCCATATTTTATACCTCTTTCATCGACTTATTACAACTATTATACCAATGTGAATTTTATAAACATGGATAAAAAATACTAAAAATGTGAAAAATATTAGAATTTTTACTAAAAAGCTGTTTCATCACTATATTGGTGGGTTGATTTCCATTCCGACTAGGCGTTTTCCTGGTGGCGTGGCGTCCCGATACCCGGAAGTGATCAGGTATCCCTGAAAAGTGATCGGGTAAGCCCGAGGAGTCGCTAGCCGCCACTCCAATTAACTACATAGCATACGTTCTAACAAATGTCATCCTTAACTATTAGTAATGAACCAAAATCCTATCGGAGCTGAATGTTTGTCATACAATAGTCAAAATTGATATGATAATAAGTAAGAAGGAAGGTGATTGGGATGACAAGTAAGCAAGTAATTGAAGTTACTGAAGCGGCCGTCTTTCATATTAATGAAATGATGGAGCACAATGAAGAGCGAGGTTCGTTTTTACGTGTAGTTGTTAATGGTGGCGGATGCAGTGGCCTATCATACGGTATGCATTTTGATAAAGAGAAAAAAGAAGATGATTTTGAAGATATACAACATGGTTTAACAATTCTTGTTTCCCGTGAAGATGCGCCGATTATAATGGGGACAAAAATTGATTATAAGCAATCACTAATGGGCGGAGGCTTCACAATCGATAATCCAAATGCCATCGCATCATGCGGCTGTGGCACGTCTTTCAAAACGGCGAAACGTGAAGGTACGCCTGAGATTTGTGATTAAAAATAAATTGTCTAAGTGTTGAAGTAGGGTTGTAAACAACACTAGAAATTGATGTGTACGCAATCCTTAAAATGTGTGCGCTCACAACCCAAAAGTGATGCATGTAGGATTGTAGATACCAAGCCTTTTTGATTTGTATGTTGCGAAAACATAACAAATTGAGGAGGCTTTTTTGTATGGTTTTAAAAAAGAAGAAACGTAAGGCTGTTGGCAATGGAAAAGAAATATCCTAACCACAAACTCGTTTGAGTTTTCGCTTGTTGAAAAGTTGGCAATTTCGTCTTATCTCATTAAAGTTCCCATAGATATAGACCAAATTATTAGAACGAATGATAGTGTAAGCCAAAATGTATTCTTTGTTGTCTTTTCATCCTTCTTAATTTTAGTTAAAATGCTGACAAGATTTAAACAAAAAATGATTCCGAGTATAGGCATGCAGTAAACGTTAATAAACGCAAATATAATCAAATTACTACCTCCCACTATTTTTTAAACAACTGAAAATTAAATCTATTGAAATCGTAACATAGAGATTTAACGCTTTATGTAGAATATGATACATGTGCAACCAATGGGATTGACTGTTACTACAGGGCATAACGATAATCGAGCTATATATGTTGAACCTTGTTTCCATTAGAATATTATACAGCTCTCAACGTGAACGAGATGAACGATTATCGATCTGTTCATTTCTCTATGCGTGTGAGAGTGTTGTACAGAACTAAAATTTTATGTGTGTTCGAATTAGTTCCCTCCTTTTATGTGGAATAAATCTTTATTAACAATATATACCATTTGTAAAGCGCTGTATAGATTTGTTATTTCTTTTGAGCCATGATGACTGAACGTGAGAGGGCTTGAACACGCTTGTCCATATTTCACTTATAGCAGGCGATATGATTGACCAGAATCTGATCCGAATGAATCATTAATACGTATTGTTAGATAATTGGTAAAAATGCTATAACACAATAAAAAATGCCCTTACTAAAATTAAATGAAAAGGTGTTGATCAAACATTTGCAAATTTACTGTTACATCAGGTGCTGTTATTTTAAATAAACAAGATCAAATACTTTTAAAAAAAGATCCCATTAGAGGATGGGAGTTACCAGGTGGCCGTGTAGAAAAAAATGAAACATTTAAAGATACAGCTATTAGGGAAGTAAAAGAGGAAACTGGAATTGAAATCGAAATTATCAAATTTTGTGGTGTTTCGCAAGAAATAAAAAATAGTATTTGTAATATGTGGTGGTTAGGAACTCCTATTGGTGGTAAGTTACAAACGAGCTGTGAAAGTTTAGAGGTCGGTTTTTTTGATGTTGAGGAGGCATTGTTATTAATAGAAAATGAAGATTTTAAACAGGAACTATTACTTTGCTTAAACTATGGAGCAGAACCTTTTTATATCTCTTTTTAACTAAGAATAAGGCCACGATTATTTTTTAGCGTGGCCTTATTCATGTACCGACAATTTACAACTAGTGAAGTTGTGTTAAAACATAATCATAAATTTCATCGGATGGTTTATTAAGAGCTATGGAAAACTCTGAAAAGATAGTATCTTGTAATGATTGCAATAATTTTTCTTCCTGGTTAGGGAATTTTTTTTCATTGGTCTTATATTCGAGCTTTTTTCGTAACAATGTGTTTAAAAGCTTGGCTTGTTTTTGGCGATTGCCAGATTTAATGATTTCTAAATGAAATCTCATTCGATGTGTATTTTGTTCAATCCATTCCACACCAGGTGATGTGAATGAATGTAAAATACTGAGGGCTTCTTCTTCTTTAATAATATCTCTAAGCTGTTTTTTGGAATTGTCAATAGGGGTACGAATGATTAATTGTGGTTCATTTAGTGGTTGTAACACGTAATAAGATTTAGTAATGTCGTTAAAGGTTTGTTCGCAAATATCTTCAATAGAACAAAGTCCATGTGATGAGTAAATGACTACATCGCCAACGTTGTACATGTATATCCCCTCCAACAAACTATATTGTCAACTAAGTTGACTAAATTTATTGTAAGCAATTATAAGGTTTTTGTCAACTTAGTTGACGATTGGTGCTGTTTTTTGTATATTAATAACGAAAAATATGAAATGAAGGTGAAATAGTTGAAGGACGAATTGCAGAATCGAGATGTCATTGATTTGTTGAGCGAACGTCACGAACTACTTCGAAGACTAGCTGAAGAGAAGTGGAATAAGCATAACGATATTTATATTTCAAATTCAGAATGGTATATTCTAGGGATGATTTATAAAAAACAACTTACGATTTCAGATGTAGCTAAAAATGTTAAATTTTCAAGACAAGCAACCCATAAAATAATAAAGAGTTTGGAAGTTAAAGGGTTGGTGACAGTTACGAGTGTTGAACATAGTAAAAAACATAAAGCTATTCGTATGACTGAATTTGGTGAAGATTGCTTTGAAAAAAATCAATATTGTAAAGCAGAAATAGAAAAACAACTGGTCAATACAATTGGAGAAGATCAGGTCATCAGATTAAAAAATATATTAAAGCTTGATTGGGATATCGAGCAGCTGGACGCGTAAGTATTCGTTGTTTAGTTATGAAAAATATAGCTTACATGAAAAGGTAGGGTACTATCTTTTCATGTAAGCTATATAGAAATATTTTACAAGACACTTTCGTCCTAGTCGAAAGTGGCTTTTTTTTAACTTCTTTCAGCAGGTGTTTTGGTAGCGAAAGCAAAGCGTCAGGTACAGAAGTGTCCCACCACTATAGGATGAAGGCGGATTTACAGTGGGTGGACAAGCACAAAGCCGATTCTGGACGCAATTATGTCGAGGCATAATTGATAATCGTTACTTTACCTTCTCACGTTCTAAAAATGTAGCGCCATTTTCATTTGCTAAATTATAAATGGCACTTTTCTCCTCCGCACCAAATTGTCCGTCTTCTTCAATGACAAACTTTTCGTTATGTTTCGTTTGGAAATAATAAGTGCCTACTGTACCTATTTCATACTCATAAATGACTTCCTTAATGTCCTGCCATTCATATGAAGTTTGATGATGGAAATCTTTGAAAACAATTTGTTTATTCTGTATAGCGGTATAACTTAAAACAGAAAAATAGCCTAAAACTAGACTGCTAACGATTACTAAAAGCGTAATTAGATAAGTGTATTTATTTCTTTTAAATCCAAGCACGATCAACGTTAAAATAAGTAGTGCAATTGCTAGGAAAAGCATAAAGAAGTTGTCTGTTGGAGTGATCAGCACGATATTATCTCTACTAAAATAAAACGTTTGGGAAATCGTAAATGGCAACATGAAAACAATGATGGGTGATAGTAAAAGCAACACTATCGCAAAAATAAAAAACTTTGTACTAGGTGATAATTCGTTTAACATAAAATCTCCTCCTTCTATTTAAAAGTGAATATTCTGTATTTTTATCAGTGTAACATATTTACAAAAGTAGGCGTACGTGGGTATTTTATGATTGGGAGTGCGGAGTAACCATAAAATTCTGAATTAATACTTCTATATATGGAAAATTGACCGTTATAATAGTGATATAGAGGTGAAGACGATGATGAAAAAAGATAGAGGAAAAGTTTGGTTAGGTGTTGCGGGAGTTACTGTCAACGAGTTAGGACAATGGCTAGTTGTCAAAAAAGCGTATAGCGGATTAAAGGGAAGATGGTCATTGCCGGCTGGTTTTGTCAATGCTGGCGAAACAGTAGATGAAGCTGTTGTTCGTGAATTGAAAGAAGAAACGGGTATCGATTGCTACGTGTCAGGCTTAATTGGATTTCGAACAGGTGTGATTCGTAGTGACATTAGTGATAATATGGCGATATTTTATTGTCGGATAAAGGATGAGCAGCAGAAGATTTGCATTCAGGAATATGAATTATTAGAAGCGAAATGGATGTATCCAACGGAGCTCGCTCAGGATGAAATGACATCAGTGATGTTAAAGGAAATGGCATCCAACCAATTTGAAAAGCACCAATTAGAGGGGATTGAAGGCATTAATCCAGGAGATGTTTTTGGCTATTCCTCTTATAAATTGTTCTTTAAAAAATAAAGTGACAGAGGAGGGGACCTATGATGGAGCTATTTTTGTTTATGCTAGAGCGAGTTGGGCTAATCATTGTGTTTGCCTTTTTAATGTCAAGATGGCGGCTCTTTCGGGGAGTATTATTTCAAGATCAAGGGGTTAAGGAAAAGGTTTGGCTTATTATTATTTTTAGTGCTTTAAGTATAGTGAGCAGCTATACAGGGATAAAGATCGAAAGTGGGTCTATCAATCCTTTAAATCAAATGATACATAGCACTATAAATGCAGAGGAAGCTATCGCGAATACGAGGCTAATTGGCGTAGCGATTGCTGGTATTTTTGGTGGGCCACTTGTTGGTGTTAGCGTAGGGGTTATTGCAGGGATTCATCGTATTACCCTTGGCGGTTTTACAGCGGTTGCCTGTGGTGTTTCGACAATACTAGCAGGATTCATTACTGGTAGTTTAAGTAAGCAATTAAAAATACGTCAAACCTTCTCTTATAAAAAAGCTGTTATCATCGGAATTTGTGCAGAGACTTTACAAATGATTGTTATTTTACTAGTGGCAAAACCATTTGAACAAGCTTTGCAATTAGTTTCTTTAATAGCGCTACCGATGATTTTTATGAATGCCTTTGGGATTTTGATATTTTTCATTATTATCAAAACTTTTATTGATGAGGAAGAGCGCACAAAAGCATTACAAACACACCAAGCCTTTTCTATTGCCCAACAAACAATTGAACATTTTCGTAAAGGGTTAAATGAAGAATCCTGCCGAACGGTTGCGGAAATTATTAAAAGAGAGATTGAAGTTGATGCTGTCGCGATTACGGATACAAATGGGATTTTAGCACATGTAGGAGTAGGCGAGGACCATCATGTCATTCATCAAGAAATAATGACGGCTTTAACGAAACGGGTATTAGTAGAAGGACGCATTATTACAGCGACGTCAGCAAAAGAAATCAGCTGTCCACATGAATATTGTCCGTTAAGTGCTGCGATTGTCTTACCTTTAAAAGTACAGCATAAAACGGTAGGTACCTTAAAGCTATATTTTATCAATGTTTCTTCATTAACTGGGGCCAAAAAGGAGCTTGCTGAGGGCCTCAGTCGACTATTTTCCTCGCAGCTTGAATATGCTGAAATTGAGCAGCAAAGAAAGCTATTGAAGGATGCCGAAATTAAAGCGCTACAAGCACAGGTTCATCCGCATTTCTTTTTTAACAGTCTCAATACTATTTCAAGTTTGATTCGAACGGATGCTGATGAGGCTAGAGCATTATTGATAAAGCTTAGTACGTTTTTTAGGAGTAATTTGCAAGGAGCTCGTCAAATGCTAATTCCGTTAAAAAATGAAATTGACCATGTGGAGGCTTATTTGTCGATTGAACAAACAAGGTTTCCGAACCGCTATGATGTGCAATTTCACTTAGATGAATCACTTTTTGACGTACAAATCCCCCCATTTACCTTACAGCCACTTGTTGAAAATGCCATTTATCATGCCTTTAAAAATCGTAAGGAAGGCAAAATTGACGTAAAGGTGCAACGAATTAATAATAAGCTATTGCTGTTAACAGAGGATAATGGCTGTGGGATGAGAAAAGAGCAGGTTAAACAGCTTGGCAAAACGATCATGCAATCCGAGCAAGGGACAGGGACAGCTTTATGGAATATTTATCAGCGTATTCATGAAATTTATGGAACTGAGGCGGATTTTCACATTTCAAGTACGTTGGATGTTGGCACGAAAATTATGATTCAGCTGCCTTTAAAAGCCACAAGATGGGAGTAGAACTATGTTAAATGTCTATATAGTAGATGATGAACCGTTAGCAAGGGCTGAATTGCGCTATTTATTGGAGCAAACAAAGTTAGTCCAGATCATTGGAGAATCGGAGGATCTGGAGGACCTACTGCAGGACCCACAGTTTGAGCAGATTGATTGTGTGTTTTTAGATATTCAGCTAGGGGTAAATAATGGCCTTGAATTAGCAAAACAGCTGCAACAAAGCATACTTAAACCTGAAATTATTTTTGCTACTGCTTATGATGAGTATGCATTACAGGCATTCGAAGTAAACGCCTTTGATTATATTTTAAAACCATTCGAGCCAGAGCGTGTACAAAGTGCAGTTGAAAAGCTAGGGGCGAAAAGAAGAGCAACGCAGGCTAAAACGATGGAGAAAATAAAGCATTTACAATTGGACAAGCTTGATAAATTAACAGTTTATATAAATGATCGAATCTTGCTTATTAATATACAGGAAATTTTATATTGTACATCTGAAGATAGTAAGACGATTGTTGTCACTGAGAAAGGGAAATATTTTGCCTCAGAGTCGTTAGCTGCTTTGGAGAATAAACTTGCTTTAAAAGGTTTTGTGCGTGTCCATCGGGCATTTATCGTCAATTTAGAACATATTGAAGAACTGGAGCCTTGGAGTAGCTCTAAATACAATTTGATTTTGCATAATAGGCATTCGATACCTGTCAGCAGGCTTTATATGAAAGATGTGCGCAAGATATTTCAGCTATCAAAATAACTGCATTTCAACAGTAGAAAACACCCTTTCAACTTAAAATTCTGACATTTCGGTGAATTTTACGAATAATTGTTTAATTCATTTGCTATGATGTGGAAAACGTAAAAGGAGTGATAACATGAATGCTATTACAATTGTAATAGGTTCCATTTGTGTACTGATGATTAGCTATCGTTTGTATGGCATATTTTTCACAAAGAAGGTACTTAAGATAAAAGATGATACGCCCACCCCAGCGCACGCTATGGAGGATGGTAAAGACTATGTTCCGACGAATAAATGGGTAACATTTGGGCATCATTTTGCAGCGATTGCAGCAGCAGGACCGTTAGTTGGACCTATTTTAGCTGCACAATTTGGATATTTGCCAGGGCTCCTTTGGTTGTTAATTGGTGCGGTAATCGGTGGTGCAGTACATGATGCTGTAGTGTTATTCGCTTCTATGCGCCATGGAGGAAAATCGTTATCAGAGGTTATGAAGAAGGAGTTAGGACCTGTTGCAGGATTCTGTACAGGCCTTGCGATGCTTTTCATTATTACAATTACAATGGCCGGGCTATCGATGGTTGTCCTTGGTGCGTTGGAGCGAAATCCATGGGGAACTTTTGCGGTAGGGATTACTATTCCAATAGCGATGCTTGTTGGTATTGCTTATCGTAAAACGGGAAATTTAATTGTTACGTCAACAGTTGGCTTTATTTTGTTAATGGTCGGTGTATTTATTGGACCGATGATTCAAGGAACAGCATTTGGTGATTTTTTAACGTTTGACCGTAATACTTTAGCTATTATTCTACCTATCTATGCATTCTTTGCGGCGGCATTACCTGTTTGGCTCTTATTAGCGCCGCGTGATTATTTAAGTAGTTTCATGAAAATTGGCGTATTTATTGCGTTAATCATTGGGGTCTTTTTCGTGAACCCAATCATTCAATTCCCACCAATTACAGAGTTTATTCATGGTGGTGGTCCAGTAATTGCTGGTCCAGTATGGCCATTCGTCTCCATTACAATTGCTTGTGGAGCTATTTCCGGCTTCCATGCGTTTGTTGGCTCTGGGACAACGCCGAAAATGATTGATCGTTGGGAAGATATTCGCATCGTTGGTTTCGGGGCTATGCTTGTAGAATCTTTAGTAGGGGTAATGGCTTTAATCGCAGCAACGGCCCTTCATCCTGCAGATTATTTTGCGATTAATTCAGCTCCAGCAGTCTTTGCTACATTAGGAATGGAGCCGGTTCATTTACATGCATTAGCCGAAAGTATTGGGATGGATTTAGAAGGACGTACAGGTGGAGCTGTAACTCTAGCAGTTGGGATGACTGATATTTTCACGGGGATTCCTTGGTTTGCTGAACTGTCTTCTTACTTCTATCAATTCGTTATCATGTTTGAAGCGGTCTTTATTTTAACTGCAATTGATGCTGGGACACGTGTAGCGCGCTATTTAATTCAAGATTTTGGCGGCAATGTCTACAAGCCGCTGAAGCAAACAAATTGGCTTCCAGGTACAATCTTTGCAAGTGCACTGGCATGCTTTATGTGGGGCTATTTATTGTATTCAGGAGATATCAGTTCGATTTGGGTATTATTTGGCGTTTCGAATCAGTTGATGGCGACAATCGGTTTAGTATGTGGTGTAACAATGGTCTTAAAAGTTGCAGATAAGCGAATCTACGCTTTAACATGTTTTATCCCATTAGCCTATTTATATGTCACTGTAAATGTAGCGGGCCTTTGGATGATTAAAAATGTTTATTGGAATACAGCGGCTGCCGGTTACAATATGTTAAATGGTGTATTGTCCGTTATTATGTTAATTTTAGGCTTGATAATTGTGATAGCCGCCTTTAAAAAATGGGCAGAGCTTTGGAAGTCACCGAGGTTTTTATTATCACAAACAGCTTCATAGTGAAAAGCGAGAAACTATTGAAAATTAGTCGTATACTAGTTTTCAATAGTTTTTTAATTTCTTAATTATGGTTCATCTATAAGTTGAATGTCGATAAAATTCAAAAGTTGGGTGATAAAACGTGAAAGTTAGTAGATAAAATTTAAAAGTTAGTAGATAAAACGTGAAAGTTAGTAGATAAAACTCAAAAGTTGGGTGATAAAACGTAAAGGTGTTCCGATAAAACTCAAAAGTTGGATGTCATTCTGTTAAAAGGTATGTCATGTGAATCAGTTGATTTTCGTTCCGACTGCGTCACAGATGAGACGCTGCAGCGAGCACATAGGGGAACGAAGGCTAAAACCATCATGTTCTGTGATAACGCCTTCGTGACCAACATCGTACTGTTGCCGCCTCGCTTTCGCGCAGATAAAGCTCTTTTGCTGACGCTACGCTTTCGCGCACAAAACATTTGTTGCCCCAAGCGGCTCTCGGACGCCCCAGGAAAGCGCCCAGTCGAAACGGAAATCAACCACACCATAAATATGACGAACAAGCGAAATCAAGGATATGTTCATTGAAAGCGTTGTAGTAATCATGTAAACTAATGAGAGGAAAACGGAGGTTATACATACATGGATGGTCCAGTTTCATTAGTACAGTTAATCATTTCAATTTTGTTATTTTTTGTCATGTTCTTTGGTATTGGATTTTTATTGAATATGCTTCTGCGAATGACATGGTTAATGGCAATAGTGTATCCAATTGTTGTCATCTTTATTGTCGATGATGTAAGCTTTTTAGATTATATTTTTAAGCCAGGTTCTGCATTTCCAGCACTTTTAGATAAGTTGCAAGCACTGCATTTAGTAGATATTGCAATCTTATCTGGTGGCTTTGCCGGTTCAATTGTTGCGGGAATTGTCATGATTTATTTGCGTAAAAGTGGTTATCGAATGTTTTAACTTCTTTCAGTATTTTTCTTTCGGAGGAGAGAAGAATACTGATTTTTTTTTTTTTTTTTGAATGTTTCCGATAAAACTAGAAAAACTTCCGATAAAACGTGAAATGTTTCCGATAAATTTCAAAATTGTTCCGATAAAATCACAAATGTTTCCGATAAATCTCAAAATTGTTCCGATAAATAAAAAAACACAGCCTCGATATGAGGATGTGTCTGTTTTCACAAAATAAACTGGTATGTGATGATGGCGATAAAAATGCCAGTTAATGCCCCGAATAATACCTCGCTCCGTTTATGGCCTAGCAATGTTTTTAGCTCTTCCATTTTTTCTTGCCCATCCATCTGTGGCCATTTTTTTAAATCATGAAGCAATGTTTGAAAGTCCTTACGCAGTTGATTTAATACAGCTGCATGTTGACCTGCCTGATAGCGTACACCACTCGCATCATACATAACGATAAATGAAAACATAGCGGCTACAGCAAAAATTGGGGAATCTAATCCTGTTTCATAGGCAATAGAGGTTGTTAGTCCTGTTACGGAAGCGGAGTGTGAACTAGGCATTCCCCCGGTGGAAGTAAATAATCCCCAGTTAATCTTTCTTGTCATTAAAAAATGAATAGGGATTTTAACAAACTGTGCAAAGAGAACTGCAAAAAGGGCAACGAGTAAAGGGGTATTTTGAAGTAAACTCATAATCATCACAACCTTCACTTATAATTACATTTATTATAACATTCATTATTTTCTAAAAGCCAAATATTACGCGTTTTCTGAAACTTAGGTATAATAGAATTGAATGGAGGAATTTACATGCATATTGTAAAAGAAGCAAAAACATTTGAAACGATTTCTACTGAGGTGTTAGTAGTAGGAGTCACTAAACATCGTGAGCAAATGCAGGATTGGGCAAGCTTTTCATCATTTTACGGGGAATCCCTGGACGCGTGGATTAGTACAGGGGATGTTTCTACTGAACTAAAAAAAATGACGAAATTGCCATTCCTGAAAGACCATACAAATCTTAAACGTATTTTATTTGTTGGTTTAGATGAGCGTAAAAATTTAACAGAAGGCGATATTCGTGCAGCATTTGGATTGCTTGGCAAGGAACTAAGAGCTTTAAAGGTTAAGGAATATTCCATTTGGCTTGAGTCGTTTACGACAGAGTCGATTACTGTAACAGATGTTGCCTTTTTAGCTGGTGAAGGAACAGGTCTTGGTTATTATTCAATTCCTCATTACAAAACAACATCAAATGAAGTAGATAAACGCATTGACGCTGTTCACCTTGTGACTACTGCTAATGATTTAGATGAAGTGGTGGCAAGCTTTGAGGTGGGTGCTATTTATGCAAATGCAGTAAATGAAGCACGTAGCTTAATTAATTTACCACCAAACTTACTGACAGCGACAGACTTAGCTAATTATGCAGAGTCCCTTGCAATCGAGTACGATTTTGAAGTGGAAATTTTAGATAAAGCACAAATAGAGGAGCTTGGTATGGGGGGTATTCTATGTGTCAATCAAGGCTCCCATGAAGAACCTCGTTTAATAACTTTAAAATATAAAGCGACTGAAGATTTTGACGATCCAATTGGCCTTGTCGGCAAAGGGGTTACGTATGATACAGGTGGCTATTCCTTAAAGCCAAAAGATTCAATGGTAGGCATGAAGGGTGATATGGGCGGTGCTGCAGCTGTGCTAGGTGCCATGAAAATCATCGGTGAATTACGTCCTAACAAAAATGTCTTAGCAGTTATTGGCTCTACCGATAATATGGTATCTGACACAGCATTTAAGCCAGATGATGTCATCACAACATATAGTGGTAAGACAGTAGAAGTTTTAAATACCGATGCAGAAGGACGTTTAGTATTAGCAGATGCTACTACATATGCTAAGCAACAAGGAGCTACTTCTCTAATCGATGTTGCAACGTTAACAGGAGGAGTAATTACAGCACTTGGTATGGATAAAACAGGTGCACTTTCTAATGACGATGAATTCTTTGCTACTTTCATGGAAGCTGCACAGGAAACTGATGAATTTGTGTGGCGCATGCCTTTAACAGAAAATGATAAAAAACGAATTCGTAAATCAGACGTCGCTGATTTAAATAATTCTCCTGGTCGTGATGGACACATGATTTTTGGTGGAGGCTTTGTTGGTGAGTTTGTTGGTGATACACCTTGGATTCACTTAGATATTGCAGGAACATCAGATGCGATTGCTGTACATGACCTAGGCCCAAAAGGTGGTACAGGTGTAATGGTACGTACTCTAGCAAACTTCGTGCAACGTTTAGGAGAAGAAAAATAGAATAGGCAATGGACATGTGATATATGCATCCCCCTACATACGATAGAGTAAAAAAGGGAGGAAGCTTAATGACATTCTTCGGAGGTTATCCAGGAGGTGGCTTTTGGCCAATTGGTGGGCCGTTTTTGGGAGGATTTTTAGGAAGTTTTCTTGGATCACAGTTTGGCCCATCTCCATTTTATCCGCCGTTTTATCGACCATATCCACCGTTTTACCGTCCGGGTCCACCGTTTTTCCGACCAGGTCCACCGTTTGGAGGGCATCGTAGATTCTATTAGATCTCAAAAAAACCAGATGTCAGCAAGTGACACCTGGTTTTTTCTTTAATAGGTTACATTAAAAGAAATAAAATGTTGACAGAATATACAACATTATTTATTATTCTTATTATATTACTAAGAATTAAATACATAGCTGACTAGCAAACTAGAGGCTCTTATTATTTACAGGCATTGCTCTGCCTATGAATAATTGGAGTCTTTTTTTTATCTGACGAGAGGGAGTGAAATCGAATGGGGAAAGTTTTTATAGTGGGTGCTGGTCCTGGCGATGTGGATCTTATCACAGTAAAAGGATTGCGGTGTATCGAATGTGCAGATGTCATTCTGTATGACAGACTCATTAATAAGACACTACTATCCTATGCTAAACAAGAGGCTAAGCTCATCTTTTGCGGTAAGCTACCTCAGCAGCACGCCATGATTCAAGAGCAAATTAATCAATCACTTGTCAGCTATGCACAGCAAGGATTGATTGTAACGAGATTAAAGGGAGGCGACCCCTTCGTGTTTGGAAGGGGGGCTGAGGAAGCAGAGGTGCTAGCTCAGCATAATATTCCATTTGAAATTGTGCCTGGCATTACTTCAGGGATAGCAGCTCCTGCCTATGCAGGGATTCCTGTTACACATCGTGACTTAAGCTCAAGTTTTGCAGTGGTTACTGGCCATATGAGAGAGGGCAAGGATGATGCTATCCAATGGGAAAGTCTAGCAAAAGGGATTGATACGATTGCTATTTATATGGGGGTCGGTAACCTTCCTTATATCCGTCAGCAGCTACTTAAGTATGGGCGTGATCAAGAAACACCAATAGCGCTCATTCATTGGGGTACATTTTCTCAACAAAAAACAGTCACAGGTACTTTAGCTAATATTGAAGAACTAGTGCAACGAGAAAACATTCAAAATCCAAGCGTAATTGTAGTAGGGAAAGTTGTGACTTTGAGGGAAACAATTCAATGGTTCGAACAAAACATTCCACAGCCACAGTTAACAGAAATTTCTGTGTAAGGATGTGGGGGTATGCAAGCTATTTTATATATCGCTCATGGAAGTAGAGTGAAGGCAGGAGTAGAGCAAGCCGTAACCTTTCTAAAGAGTGTACAACAGGAGATTAATATACCGATTCAAAAAATTAGTTTTTTAGAACTCGCGACGCCGACAATTGCTGAAGGTATAGCAAGCTGTATTAACCAAGGGGCTACAGCTATAGCTATCGTGCCTATTTTATTGCTTGCCGCTCAGCATGCAAAGCACGATATTCCAAAAGAAATTGATCAAGCAAAAAAACAGCATCCACAAGTGCGATTTACATACGGTGAACCACTTGGTGTCCATGAATTATTAATTGATACATTACAGACTAGAATTTTAGAAGCAAGGTGCCCTACTAACGATGCAAGTGTTTTACTTATAGGTCGTGGGAGTAGTGATCCTGCAGTAAAGAGCGATTTAGATAAAATTGCAACTAGATTACGTGACAAATATGCTTATAAAGCTGTAGACACATGTTTTTTATATGGAATGGGTCCTACGTTTGAAGAGTGGTTACAACAAGAAAATAAGGACAATCAAGTATTTATAGTGCCGTATCTGTTGTTTACTGGGATTTTGCGTCAACGTATAACAAAACGATTACAAGATTATGAGAATAAGAACATTATTTTATGTGAAAGTTTAGGCTATGACGACAATGTAAGGAAAGTTTTAGTGGAACGTATTTATCGATTGTTAAAATTTACCGAGGAAGGTGTTTTGTAATGATAGATAAAAGAAATGAAAATGTAAATTTAGCATTAGATAATGTTCGCCAAATTTTAAATACTGTGAACCACGGATCAATTACATTGATTGTGCAAAATTTCTATGTTGTCCAAATTGAAAAGAAGGAAAAAATCCGACTTCGATAATAACGTTTTTGTCAGACAAATTATCAAGAGTAGAAAATGATACGAATACGTGAGGTGGCAAGATTGAAACTGCAAGTAGTGAATAGTCCATTTAATGAGGAGCAGGTAAAGCTGTTAAATGAGCTGCTTCCTAAACTGACAGGAGAACAGAGGGTGTGGTTAAGCGGCTATTTAAGTGCTCCACTAGCAACTATTGATTCTGTTGTCGAAAAAGCAACGCCGATAGTAAAAGCAAGCACCAAGACAGTGACGATTTTATATGGTTCACAAACAGGCAATAGCCAGGGGTTAGCTGAAAAATATGCCTCAGCCTTGAAAGATAACGATGTCGACGTAACTATTTCATCGCTAGCAACGTTTAAACCAAATAATTTAAAAAAGGTAACGAATCTTTTACTTATTGTTAGCACACATGGGGAAGGGGATCCGCCTGATCAAGCGATACAGTTCTACGATTTTTTGCATAGTAAGCGTGCTCCTAAGTTAGAGCATCTTCATTATTCTGTACTAGCATTAGGAGATAGTTCTTACGAGTTTTTCTGTAAAACGGGAAAGGACTTTGATGAGCAGTTTGCAAAATTAGGGGCAACTACAATCGTACCTCGCACAGATTGTGATGTAGATTATGATGACACGGCAGCACAATGGTTTTCTGCTGTTCAGCAGGAGTTGTTGCAACAGACCGATATAGCTGCTACATCGACTACACAATATCAGACAGCACATGGAGACACTACATATTCTCGTAAAAATCCGTTTTATGCAGAAGTACTTGAAAACATTAATTTAAACGGCCGCGGATCAAATAAAGAAACACGCCATATTGAATTATCCATCGAAGGTGCAAGTTTCCACTTCGAACCAGGAGATAGTATCGGTATTCAACCAGATAATGATGCAAAGCTAGTGGATGCTTTAATCACAGCGTTACAGTTTGATCCACAAACGGATGTAACCGTCTTCGAAGAAACGCTACCATTAAAAGATGCATTACAAAAAAAATTAGAAATTACAGTGCTGTCAAAGCCGTTGTTACAAAAAATTAGTGCCTATACGGTTCATCAGCAATTTACAAAGTTACTTGAAGACTCTAATTCCTGGAAGGACTATGCAAAAGGAAGAGATTTACTTGACGTTGTGCAAGACTTTGCACCATTTATATGGGATGCGCAGCAATTTGTAGATTTACTACGTAAAATTCCAGCACGTCTATATTCCATTGCTAGTAGTCAAAAGGCAAATAGTGAAGAAGTACATTTAACAATTGGGAAAGTAAGCTATGAGACGAATGGACGACAACGTCTTGGTGTTTGCTCCGGCAGTGTAGCGGAACGTATTCAAATTGGAGATACACTACCGATATATGTTCATAAAAATCCGAACTTTAGATTACCAGAGCATGAGGACACACCGATTATTATGATTGGTGCTGGCACAGGTGTAGCTCCGTATCGTGCATTTTTGGAGGAGCGTGAGGAATTAGGCGTCGAAGGAAAAGCGTGGCTAATTTTGGGTGATCAACATTTTGTCACAGACTTCCTTTATCAAACGGATTGGCAGAGTTGGCTTACTTCAGGCACGCTCAGTCAAATGCATGTCGCCTTTTCACGTGATACAGATAGAAAAATATATGTTCAACATAAAATTGAGGAAAATGCTGTGGCCTTTTATGAATGGCTAGAGCAAGGAGCTGTCATTTATGTCTGTGGCGATGAAAAATCGATGGCTGCTGATGTTGATGCAACAATACTTCGCGTTATTGAACAACAGGGACAAAAAACGCCAGAGGAAGCTAAAGCCTTTGTCCAAGAGCTAAAACAGCAGAAACGCTATCAACGTGACGTTTATTAACTGCTTTCGGCAATTGTTTTATGTAGCGAAAGCAAAGCGACAGCTACAATTATGCCGAGGCATAATTGATTAAAGGAGCGATAACAAATGACAGGGAAAATTATTCTACCTCCACAACCAGGGAAGCCGAGTGATGTAGAACGTATTAAAAGCGACAGTAATTATCTACGCGGAACATTAGAGCGTACGATGAACAATCCATTAAGTTCGGGTATTCCAGAGGATGATAATCGTCTAATGAAGTTCCATGGTAGTTATTTACAAGACGATCGCGATCTTCGTAATGAACGCCAGCGTCAAAAGCTTGAGCCTGCCTATCAATTTATGGTGCGTGTACGTACACCGGGCGGAGCAGCTACTCCAGCACAATGGCTTGTAATGGATGAATTGGCGAGAAAGTATGGTAACGGCTCCTTAAAATTAACGACACGTCAGGCATTCCAAGTGCACGGTATTTTAAAATGGAATGTTAAAAAATATATGCAGGAAATTAATGAGGTGTTATTAGATTCTCTTGCAGCCTGCGGAGATGTCAATCGTAATGTGATGTGTAATGTGAATCCTAACCAATCCGCATTACATGAGGAAATCTATAATTGGTCTGCCAAATTAAGTGAGCATTTACTACCTAGAACAAGGGCTTACCATGAACTATGGCTAGATGGTGAAAAGGTAGTTGACACTCAAGATGAAGAAATTGAACCTATATACGGTGCGCAATATTTGCCACGTAAATTTAAAATTGGTATTGCTATTCCGCCAAGTAATGATGTGGACGTATTCTCACAAGATATAGGGTTAATTGCAATTGTCGAGGAGGATAAGCTAATAGGTTTTAATGTAGCAGTTGGCGGAGGGATGGGCATGACACATGGCGATCATGAAACATACCCACAGCTTGCTCGTATAATAGGCTTTATCACACCTGATAAACTACTGGAAACAGCGGAGAAAATTATTACGATTCAGCGTGATTATGGGAATCGTTCGGTTCGTAAAAATGCACGTTTTAAATATACAATTGATGCAAGAGGACTTGAATGGTTTAACGAAGAATTAACACGTCGTCTAGGCTGGGATATTCAAGAGGCTCGTCCATTTACTTTTAATCGCACGAGTGATGAGTTTGGCTGGATTAAAGGTGTAAAAGGTCAATGGCATTATACATTATTTATTCAAAATGGTCGTATTAAGGACTTTGAAAATTATGAGCTTTTAACAGGATTACGTGAAATTGCGAAGATGCATACGGGTGATTTCCGCTTAACGCCAAACCAAAATTTAATGATTAGTAATGTAACGCCGCAAAAGAAGAAAGAAATCGCTGCTATTATTGAGCAATATAACCTTACAGATGGTGCACACTATTCTGCTTTGCGCCGTAATTCGATTGCTTGCGTATCATTACCGACATGCGGTTTAGCCATGGCAGAAGCGGAGCGTTACCTGCCTTCTCTTATTACAAAAATTGATACAATCATTGATGAAGCAGGCTTAAACGATACTGAAATCGTTATTCGCATGTCAGGCTGTCCGAATGGTTGCTCTCGTGCAGCAATGGCTGAAATTGGCTTTATCGGTAAAGGTCCAGGGAATTATAATATGTATTTAGGAGCAAGCTTTACTGGTAATCGTCTCAATAAAATTTATCGTGAAAATATAGATGAAGAGGAGATATTAGCGGAGCTTCGTCCAATCCTTCTTCGCTATGCGAAGGAACGTCTAGAGGGCGAGCATTTCGGTGATTTTGTTATTCGTGCGGGTTATGTTACAGCCGTGTACGACGGACGAGATTTTCATCATAAATAAAATAATAGCCGTGTAGCAAATGTCTATGCTACATGGCTTATAGTGTTGAAAAACAAAATGATCAAGGTACTAGTTGTGAATGCTCGGGGCTTTAAAAAGGGTGATTTCTGTTCCAGGCTACTCATTATAATCCCATTGGAATGAATTTTTGCAAAAAACCTAGTTGACTACTAGGTGTACTTTAGTATATATTGGGTAATAAGAAAAAATGATTGTAGAACGAGGTAGCCAATACCAGTGAACAATCATTAAATAATGAGCTGGCTAGTCAAACTAGAGGCGTTTTAACAAAGACATGTATATATGTCTTTCGTTAGAACGCCTCTTTTTCGTTATGAGGAGGATTATATGCTAACATATGCAACTTGGCATGAGCCAACATTGAATTTTCAGGTAGACGAAACGTATAAGGCTGCACTAGAGGTTTTACAGTGGAGTTATGCTGAATATGGTGAGGATATCGTCTATGCATGTAGCTTTGGGATTGAGGGAATGGTCTTGATTGACCTTATTTCAAAGGTGAAGCCTAATGCTACGATTATCTTTTTAGATACAGATGTTCATTTTAAGGAAACATATGAAACGATTGAAAAAGTAAAAGAAAAATATCCACAGCTGAACATTATTATACAAAAACCAGCACTTACACTCGAACAACAAGCAACTGAATTCGGTGATGAATTGTGGAAGTCTAATCCAAATAAATGTTGCGAAATTCGCAAGATTGTTCCGTTACATGAAGCGTTAACGGGCGCAAAGGCTTGGATATCAGGCTTACGACGTGAACAATCACCAACCCGACAAAATACGAACTTTATCAATTGTGACGATAAATTTCAGTCTATTAAAATTTGTCCACTCATTCATTGGACATGGAAGGATGTCTGGCGTTATGTCTCAAAGCATGATTTGCCGTACAATCCATTGCATGATAAAGGCTATCCAAGCATTGGCTGCGAGCATTGTACAAAACCAGCATTTACAATGGATGATTTGCGTTCAGGTAGGTGGCAGGGGTCTGGTAAAACTGAGTGTGGATTACATGAGTAAAGGAGTTTTGCCATGCTTGAATATGTAGCAATAGCGATTAGTTTATTTTTTGCGATGAATATAGGTGCTAGTGGAGCGGCAGCCTCAATGGGAGTTGCTTACGGAGCAGGTGCCATCAAAAAAGCTTGGCAAGCATTGCTCATTTGCTCAGTAGGTGTTTTTTTGGGGGCAGTTCTTGGTGGTGGAGAGGTAGTAAAAACAATCAGCTCCGGCATAATGCCAAAGGAGTACATTACAGTAAAGATTGTCATTATTATTTTGATTTCTGCGACAAGCTCACTATTTCTCGCCAATCTTTTAGGCATCCCATTATCAACAAGTGAAGTGACAGTAGGAGCAGTTGTAGGTGTAGGGATTGCCTACAAAGTGTTATATATTAAATCATTGCTTGTCATCATATCGTTTTGGGTAATAGTGCCAATTGTGGCGTTTGTCATTGCATTTTTCTTTGGGAAGTGGCTGTATAAATTACGTGTTAAGGGCTTGTTAAAAGATCATTCAATATTAACGATCCTCCTTGTGTTCGCTGGATTTTTCGAAGCCTTTTCAGCAGGGATGAATAACGTAGCAAATGCAGTTGGACCTCTCGTTGGTGCAGGAATGATGAGTGTAACAACAGGGATATTGCTTGGTGGGGCATTTGTGGCGCTTGGCGCAATGCTACTTGGAAAACGAGTGCTTGAAACAAACGGGAAAAAAATTATGCGCTTTGAGAAAGCAGAAGGGATACTAATATCGTGTACAGGTGCACTACTAGTCAGTATAAGCTCTATCTTTGGGCTTCCCGTGCCGTTAACACAAGTAACATCCTCTTCGATTATCGGAATGGGGATGGCCAAAAACGGGAAACAAATTTTTCATAAGCATATTGTGAAAAAAATAATCCGTATTTGGATTGTCTCACCAATCCTTTCTTTAGTCATCTCCTATTTTTTAGTTCAGCTATTCTTAGAGAAAGATTTCTATACCATCGTATTAATTGGCAGTATTATTGTTGGAACGCTTGGTGTCATTAGCTTAATGCGAACAATGCGTGAAGAAGAACGCTCAATATACGATGCGGGTGAAGGAATATAAATACCTGGTTGAGGGGAAAGCCGATCAAATCAGAGGAGAAGCTGATTCTTTTGAAAGGAAGGGATCAATCACAGAAGCCTCAATTTGCCTAAGACGAAAAATCAATAAAATATGCAAATACACTAAAAAATAAAACTGAGTAATTCAATGGAATTAGGAGGAGATTTTTATGAGTTTACAACCACATGGTGGACTATTAGTGCAAGTCTTTAATCCAGACAAGGATGTAACGCATATAAATAAAGTTATTGAGATTGATGCCATTGCACTTAGTGATCTAGAGTTAATTGCTATCGGTGGTTACAGTCCAATTGAAGGTTTTTTAACACAGGAAGATTATGAATCAGTTGTTGAACATACACGTTTAGCGTCAGGCGTGGTTTGGAGTATTCCGATTACATTACCTGTAGCAAAGGAGGTAGCGGCAACATTGCAGCCTGGTGATGAGGCAAAACTAGTATACGGTGATGCTGTTTATGGTGTTATTGAAGTTGCCGATATTTATGAGCCAAATAAACGGAATGAGGCATTGTTAATATACGGCACGGAGGATTTACAGCATCCAGGTGTTAAAAAGTTGCATGAACGTCCAAATATTTATGTGGGGGGGAAAATTACATTAGTAAAACGTCTAGAGCAAAATTTTCCTGCCTATTCATTCGATCCGCTTGAAACACGAAAGCTTTTTGCTGAAAAGAGTTGGAAAACAATTGTTGGCTTCCAAACTCGGAATCCTGTGCATCGAGCACATGAATATATTCAAAAGGCTGCACTTGAAACAATTGATGGTTTATTTTTAAATCCGCTAGTTGGGGAAACGAAGTCAGACGATGTTTCAGCCGCAATTCGCATGGAAAGTTACGAAGTTTTACTACAAAATTATTATCCTGAAAATCGCGTGCAATTAGGTGTATTTCCAGCTGCAATGCGTTATGCAGGACCAAAGGAAGCTATTTTCCATGCACTTGTACGAAAAAATTATGGCTGTACGCACTTTATCGTTGGGCGTGACCATGCAGGTGTTGGCGATTACTATGGCACATACGATGCACAAAAAATCTTTGAACAATTTACGGAAGATGAATTAGGAATTGTTCCATTAAAATTTGAGCATAGCTTCTATTGCAACATATGTGAAGGGATGGCAACGACGAAAACTTGTTCTCATGATAGCTCAGCACATGTCATTTTATCGGGTACTAAGGTTCGTGAAATGTTACGTAATGGCGAAGTACCTCCAAGTACATTTAGCCGTAAAGAGGTTGTAGATGTCCTAATTAAAGGGATGCGTAAGGAGGTTTTAAAGTGAGTTCAAACATCGTTTGGCATGAAGCGTCCATTACGAAAGAGGAGCGACGTACACAAAACAAGCATCAAAGCTTTATTTTATGGTTCACTGGTTTATCAGCATCAGGAAAATCTTCTGTGGCGAATGCCTTTGCGCGCCGACTCTTTGAACGGGGCAATCAAGCATTTGTCTTAGATGGTGATAATGTTCGCCATGGCTTAAATAAAGATTTAGGATTTGATGAAGCAGGTCGAAAGGAAAATATCAGACGTATTGGAGAGGTATCTAAGCTTTTTGTGGAAAATGGACAAATTGTTCTAACTGCTTTTATTTCACCTTACCGAGAAGATCGTCAAGTTGTCCGTGAGCTTGTGGAAACAGGGGAATTTATAGAGGTTTATGTGAAGTGTTCTGTTGAAACGTGTGAAATGCGTGATCCGAAGGGGCTTTATAAAAAAGCACGCAATGCGGAAATTCCAAACTTTACTGGGATTAGTGCCCCCTATGAAGAACCGGGAAATCCAGAAATTATTTTAGACACAGAACTCCATTCTATCGAAGAATGCGTAGAACAGCTCACAGACATATTAACTTCAAAAGGATATATATACTAAATCTGTTTTCTTAAAGAATCTGCTTACTTATGATGAGCAGATTTTTTTAACTTCTTTCAGCGAATGTTTAGTGTACCGAAAGCGTAGCGACAGGTACAGCAATCTCCCATCTCTAAAGGCGGTGAAACGAATGCGGGTTTAAGTTACTTTTCAGCGGGTGTACAAACATCCGCTGAAATAGAGGAACTCAGTCTATGAACGCCACGTCCTGTGACAACGACTAAGTGACCAACTTCGGTGCTGTTGCCGTTGCCGCTTCGCTTTCGCGCAGATAAAACCCTTTTGCTGTCGCTTCGCTTCGCAGATAAAACCCTTTTGCTGTCGCTTCGCTTCGCAGATAAAACCCTTTTGCTGTCGCTTCGCTTCGCAGATAAAACCCTTTTGCTGTCGCTTCGCTTCGCAGATAAAACCCTTTTGCTGTCGCTTCGCTTCGCTTCGCTTCG
>NZ_JBFTHS010000005.1:0-151513 GCF_056394365.1 Lysinibacillus sp. 10T31 | reverse complement strand
GCGATTTTAGATCGTATTTTACATCACGCAAGCGTTGTCACAATCGTCGGTGATTCATACCGATTAAAGCATCATTTAACCTCGGAAAACGAGTAATTTTGTACATCCTTAAACGAGCAAAAATGTACATATTGGTGTTGACATTTATACAATTCGTTCATACGGTGGGAATACCCAATACTTTTTACCATTCCATTCGATAGAATCGCCAAATCCTTCTACAAATTGCCTCTTTAAGGAGTACGCGAAGGCTAAGTTAATTTGTTGCCCTAAAACTCCCCAACATAAAGCTTCAAATAAATCGGGAATGCCGATAACTCGCAATCCATAGAATTCTTGGGCAGGCATTTTAAGTAATGGGTCTGCTTTTGCCATTTCATAAAATGGCGTTAAATCGTTATCAAGATCAAACCACTCATGGATATATTTCACAATCTCTTCCCGTTGCCACTTTTCAATAGGTCTAGAATCATTTAGGAATTGAACAATCATTTGTTTGTTATTGATAACGCTTACCTGTACTAAGGACCGAATTTCCCCAATGGCTATAACTTTTGTCATTATATCGTTCTCTATTTCATACATGCATTCATTTTTTTCCCTTGTTAGATAGCCTAGGTTAGCATTCATGTCGAAATTTTCAGGTAATGTGATTACAATAACATCATTGACTTCATGCCATGTCACTTTTCATTCTCCTCATCTTATTACGATTTTCTATTGCAATTTTACTTTATCACATAATAATCTTTGCTAATTTTGTTATCTTGCTATTACATTCTAAACACCTTATTTTTTTCTATTTATGAGGTTATAGTGTTAATTATCAAGAATGCTAAATAGGGGTGGATAAAAATGGTTCAAGATATAAAAACACGTATCGAAAACTTAAATTGGGATTTAATTCAACATGAATTAGATGAGCAAGGATTTGCAAAGCTTCCAGCGATATTAACAAAAGAGGAATGTGAATTCTTCATAGAATTGTATTGTGAGGAAGAGTCATACAGAACGACAATCAATATGACGAGATATCGCTTTGGGAATGGGGAGTACAAATATTTTTCCTATCCATTACCTGAAATCATACAACGTTTAAGAGAGTCCTTTTATTTAGAATTGGCCAAAACAGCCAATCGATGGTTGGGTTATTTAAAGAAAACAGAACAGTTTCCAGATCATCTTCAAGATTTTTTGAACACCTGTGAAGAATATGAACAAACAAGACCAACACCTTTAATATTAAAGTATGAAGAAGGCGGGTTTAATTGTTTGCATCAAGATTTATATGGAGATATATTTTTCCCTTTTCAAGTGGTATTTGTTTTAAATCAACGGGATAAAGACTTTTGCGGCGGAGAATCTCTATTAGTGGAACAAATTCCCCGTGCTCAGAGTAGGGGACATGTAATTACTTTAGATCAAGGCAGTGCGCTGATCTTTCCTACGAACCATAGACCTGTTCTAGGTAAAAAAGGATACTACAAAAATACGGTTCGTCACGGAGTAAGTACAGTTACTTCTGGAGAACGATACGGTCTTGGAATTATTTTTCACGATTCTAAATAAAGTGAAACTTTGATCAGTGGGGGGGTTATTCATCCCCCACTGATCATTAGTTAAACCAATCGGGCTTTTACGGGCTGTTCATCTTCCACCTAAATTTCTCCGAAATCTCTAAGTTTTGAGGTGGGAGTCTTACAGCCCGTTAATGCGGGATAAAAATTAACTTCAATATCTTGCTATTCCATTCCCAGAACTATACATTTTGAATTTAAAGGGAGTATATTGTAAGGAGAGGTGAGCTAAATGCTGGATAGTATTAATAACGGACATAAAGAGAGCCATGATCATAGAATTTCGAATGATGTCGAAATGATAACAGATGAAAAATGGCAAGCAATTATAAATAATGATACAGCGTACAATAATCAATTTTTCTACGCTGTAAAGTCGACAGGGATATTTTGTAAACCATCCTGTAAATCTCGCGTTCCGAAAAAAGAAAATGTATGCATTTTTTCAAACGCAGAACAAGCTATCCGCGCAAATTTTCGCCCTTGTAAACGGTGCAAGCCCACTAATGAAAATCTGCCTGATAGCGAATGGGTTGATTTAATTACTGAATACATTGATAAAAATTTCACAGAAAAATTAACGCTAGAATTATTAGCAACTATTAGTCATGGGAGTCCGTATCATATGCATCGAACATTTAAAAAGATTAAAGGCATTACGCCGGTTGAGTATATACAACAAGTTAGAGTACACGCGGCTAAAAAGTATTTGATTCAGACAAATAAAGCGATAGGAGATATCGCCATCTGTGTGGGTATGGCTAACGCGCCCTATTTTATTACTTTATTTAAAAAGAAAACCGGACAGACACCAGCACAATTTCGTCAAATGAGTAAAATGGAGGAAAAGTACAATGGAAACGAAGAATAAACCAACCCTATATTGGTCTTTACTAAAGTTTATGGATTGGAATTTTTATATTGCTTCAACTTCAAAGGGGCTTGTGTTTGTAGGTTCACAGAACAAACCATTCGAAGAATTGTTCGAATGGGCTAAGAAACGTTTTCCAGGAAGTCCTCTTGTTGAAGATGATGAAAAGCTTGAACCCTATGTCGTTGAAATCACTCAGTATCTAGAAGGAAAGCGAAAAACCTTTACTGTTCCATTTGAGTATGTAGGTACGCAATTTCAGCTAGCAGTTTGGAATGCACTTTGTGAAATTCCTTATGGACAGACCAAATCCTATTCCGACATTGCAAATGATATAAATACACCAGCAGCTGTTCGTGCTATAGGCGCGGCTATCGGGGCTAATCCGGTATTAATTACTGTACCGTGCCATCGTGTAATAGGAAAGAATGGCTCATTAACTGGCTATCGTGGTGGATTAGAAATGAAGACACTGCTCCTGGATCTGGAAAAGCGAGCTTCATCTAGCAAAGTGTAATTATTGCCGTACAATGAATGGAGGTTCCGTCATGAAAAGTGAATTATTCTATAAAAGTCCGAAAACCATTCTGAATAAAGGGACTGGCTTTCTTTCTGGATATACTCATTCACTAAATCCTTATACAGGCTGTTCATTTGGGTGTTCCTATTGTTATGTACGCGTAATGCCTGTATCTCTTTTTCGAGAAGGGGAATGGGGACATTGGGTCGATGTTAAAAACGGAGCTGCGAATTTATTAAAAAAGGAGCTCCATCGCGCCAAAGCCAAAGGGAATGTAACCATTTTTATGTCATCAAGTACAGACCCGTATCAACCAATAGAACATAAGGAAAAAGTGACGAGATCTTTACTAGAAGTTATGGTAGAAGATCCCCCTGACTTCCTATTAATACAGACTAGAAGCCCACTTGTAAGTCGAGATATCGATTTACTGCAACATTTTAAAGATAAAGTTCGAGTAAGTATGACAGTAGAGACCGATAGGGAAGATATTCGCAAGCATTTTACGCCCTATGCTCCTCCTATTCCAGCAAGGCTTAAAACACTCGAACAGCTTGCTGAATTCGGTATTCCTGCACAGGTTGCCATCGCACCCGTTTTACCAAGTAGCGAGCGATTTGCAGAAATATTGCGTCCCTTGGTTAACCGAGTATGTATTGACGATTATTTTATGGGGGACGGCAGTGGTGGTAAACGAACACACAAGATGGGCTTACAAGCGCTATATAGAAATCTGGAAATGGAAGAATGGTGTCATCCAACCGTCTATCAAATGGTTTATAAACGAATGCGACAGTATTTTTCGGAAGATGAACTTTTCATTAGCCAGAAGGGTTTCGAACCCTAACGTTAAAATAGTAACCATCAAGTCTTCATTTTGGAACTAAAATCGTTTTTATAGCAGGTTTTGAATTTTTATGTGGTACAGACATTAGATGAAATAATAGGGGTGTATTATGAAAAAGAAGAGCCTTCTACCGGTGCTTGTTTTGGTTGTTTGTTTAATTCTTTTTTCATGGATGGACGCCCCTTTTTCTTTGACTGAAGGGCATCAAATCATTGTGTTTCAAATTGTTTTTTCCAAACTCTTATCGTCAAATGCGTCGCTATTTTAAAGATAGCAGCTGCTTCGTGTAAGGACGTACCATGTTCAGTCACATAATTAAGTACGTATAGTTTAAACTGTGTGGTGTAATTTGTATATTGTATTACAAAGGCCTCTGAGTCATTATACTCGTGTTATTTCACCCAGGTTAATAAAGTCCGATGGAAAACGCCTATATCTTCTCCGATTGTTCTTAAACTTTCATTCCCAGATAAATATCTTTGAACAGCTTCTAGTTTTATCTCTTCTCTATATTTAGCCATACAAAAACTGCACCTCCAATTATTAGATAGTGTGTCTAATAATTGGGGCGCAGTTCAAAAACGGAAGGTTTTTATTTTACGCTATGAGAGCGATCGAGATGAGCAACGGTACGTGTTACTAAATCTCGATCGCTCTCACAGCGTTATTTTAATTGTATAAATTAGTAAATGAAATTTAAATAGCTTAAAATCATAAGCAAGTTTTTGTTTTAATGTACGTATTATCGGCTATTCAATTTTTATTAATCGTTGTTGTTTGGAAATCTTGTGAGTATTTCCACGTTCTTATAAGGGTTTTTGTGTTAAAGTCCTATTTTGTGATGTTCGAGCGAATACCAGATTTTTTCATGAGTCGTTGTACGAGCTTAATACAGAATTTGACGCTTCTTTGAGTAACTCCCCATGAATGTTAGACGCACCTACACTTTCTTTTGAATGGCACAATTACACTATGTAATCACCTCGTACACGCTCAGCTTCTTATGAAAAGAATTGTAATACGTGCTTTTAGGTACCGTCAAAATATGACACATTAGTATAAATTGTTTAAAGTAAATTATGTTTCTTAACAAATAAAATAGCATCTGCTCTACATTCAACATTTAACAAAGCAAATATTTGTGATAAATATCTTTCAACAGTTCGTTGGGTTACTTTTAATTCTACAGCAATGCCTTTATTGGTGTACCCATCTATAATAAATTTTAATATTTTCTTTTCTTTTTCAGTTAACTGTAGATTATATTTCATCGTTTGTAATTCAAACCTATTATTTAGAAAGTCCAAAAAATCTAGGGAAAGCACCATTTCTTTATTAATAGCTGAATAAATGGTCCGTATTATCTTTTCTTTAGAGGCTGTTTTTGACAGAATACCTTCGACTTTTTTTTCTAAAAGTAGGGGATAATAATCAGAAACATTATATCCAGTATAAAGTATAATAGTAGCAGTTGGTTGCACAGCTTTTATCTGTTGAGAAAGAGTTATTCCATTTAAAGGCATATGAATATCAATTAAATATATATCAAAAGGATGATTTGAGATTCTTTTAAGTATTTTTGTAAAATCACTTTCTATTTCTACTTCTATATCTTTAATTCCTTGTAAAAGATTTTTTGTTCCTTCTAGAACAATAGGGTGATCATCAACTATAAGAAGCGAAGTCAAGTTCCTTACTCCTTTCGGAAATATTAATTACTATGGACAGACCCTCTTGATGATTCGTATCTAATTTAAAATTCCCATTGAAGATTTTAACTTTTTCTGTTATACCTCTTATACCCATAGAGTCCGTTTGTAAAACTTCCTTTAAATTAAAACCTACTCCATTATCGTAATAAAAAATTTGAAGACCATCAGTGGTTTCCTTCAAATTGATTTCTACTAAAGTTGCCTGTGAGTGTTTGAGAGCATTGTTTAGTAATTCTTGTAAAATTCGATAAATAATTAAATATAGCCTTTCATCTTCTAAATATAATCGATCAAACGAATACAGTATTTCAAAATCAGCTCGTTCTTTTACCTTTTGTATTAGTTGACCAAGAGCTGTATTTAAACCAAACGTATTTAATAAAGGTGGTTTAAGATCCTCACAATATGTCCTGAGATCATTAATTGTTGAAATCATTTGTTTATGGATATTCTTTAACTGTAATTTAGTTTCATCTGTAAGCTCAGAATTGGTAAGTAAGTCGATTTCTCTGGCGAGATGTAATTGCTCTTGTAAATTAGTATCATGTAATTCTTGAGCAATTTGAGATTTTTCTTCTTCAAACCGTAACCATAGCAGTTTGTTTAATAAGGGTAATTGTGTTTCATCTTTTATTTTCTTTAATTCCTCAAGAAGTTCCTTTACCATTTTGGTATTATCAATAAAATTATTAACATACAACAGTACTAGTTCAAGCCATAGCAAGTCTTCTTTTTTGATTTGAGTTGGTTTTTTATGGCTAAAAACAAGAATTCTTTTAAAGTTTAAATCCTGGTGGATAAAAGCGAAAAACAAGTTTTCTCTTTTTTTTATATCTCGTATTTCTAGTTTATTGATTAAATCTAAAATATTATTATTATTGAAAAGACTAGCTTGCCCATTTGAAGATGTAAAATGTTTTTTCTGAAAATCATAAGTTACCACATATACGGATTCAGTTTTGAATTTAAATGAAATTTCTTGGATAAATTTGTCTAGCAACTCTTCTACTGTAATTGACTTACCGAACTTAGATATCGTTGTATAAAGTTTATGAATGTAATTTCCTTTTGTTGAAAAAAGAAATCTACGCTGATGATAATCTATTTTTTCTTTTATATAAAAAAGAATTGTTAGTGAAAAGACTAAAGAAATATACATATTTAACATTACTAATAAATCAAGATTAAAATTATTTATTATATTGAAACAAAAAATTATTAAAAGAGAAGCAATTAATGAAATACTTATATAGTAACGAAGCCGGCTTATAAAGTATTCTAAGTCGAATAATTGCTCAGTTAATTGTATAAAAATAAAACTAAATGGAATCAACAAGAGAAATAACGCACTGACTTCTGCTGTTAATATATATTTACCGAATAATATCTTTGGTAAAACATAAAGAAAAAGAAATGGTAGAAATGGAATAATGATATTTATAAATAAAATTTTTAAGTGGGGTAATTTATACTTCAAATAGCTAAATAGTAAAATCACTAGAGAAATAATAAGGAGAAGAATAAAGAAAAATAAAATAATAAAAGATCTTATGAACAATAAAGATGGGTAATTAATAGCAACAAAACTCAGCACAGTAGATAATAACGGAAAAATATATAACCATTTTATTTGTTTAATAAAGACGAAAGGAATTTGATGTAAATCGAAAAATAACTTAAAAAAGTGAAGTAATAAAACTATACAAAGAAGTAAGCTACAACCATTTACTATTAATCCGAAATTATCTAATCTACCTGATGTGCTGCTACTTATATAAGCTAAAGATACAGCCAAAGTAAAAATGATAAGAATACTTAAAGATGGTGTCTTTTCTTTAAAAAAATATAAATAGATTGCTATGAAAAGAGTTAAAAGAAAGTAAAAAGCTGGTATAACAAATTGTAGAAAAAATTGTTGAGGAATGTCTAAATGATTAATCTTTATATTTGTTATACTGCCGTCAGCTTTTTGAACCATTAGAGAACTTGCTGCCCGGATACTACGATCAAATTTAATGAAGGGGTAATTATTAATATTATTATCATCAATAGATAAAATAATATCTCCAACATTTAGACTATTTCGTTCCGCCCAATCATCATAATATGGATCCACTACAAGCCAATCACCGTTTTTTTCTTCAACCTCAATACTTAAAAAAGGAGAGCTATACGTTATGAATAATAAATATATACCTATAAAAACATAAATACAAAATAGTATCCAAAACCAATTTTTAGATTTTTTTTTTAGCCCCAGATTCGATTCACTAAACATATTTTCTCCTCAAAAGCTTCTACTATTGATTGTTGTTCCAATTCAGTAACCCCAATAAGGGATATTTTGTTTTCTTTCAATAAATTTAATAATGATGGATTTTCCTCTAAAAAACTAATTATTTTAATCATAGTAATTCCTCCTCATTTCATTAATTTTTTTAGATAATCCTGAGCGATTTCGCAGGGTATCTGTGGACTTGTTTGTGCGCTTTACTCTTACATACATTTTTAATACTAATTGCATAACGTATAGCTCCTTTTGTACATAAGTTGGAAATCTTGAATGAAGACTCTGGGTTGTTATAAAAATCTATTTAAATTTTGGATACACTATTTTAGTTGGGGAAAAGGAAGATTATTGGTGTTGATTAAATCAATATGTTTTTCCCGCCCTTTAAATGAATGAATATCAATTTGAATTTGCTGTATCACACCTGTATATTTTCAATATTCCGACAAATAAATATATTCTCCCAGGTGCTAGGACAGTTCCAATTAAACAACAAAGAGTAGCGTTTTTTCAATAATCTGTAAATAAGAAGATTCATTACTAAACCCCAAGATCTACAGTCTAATTTATATATTCAACACTAAATAAAAAATTCCTACCAAAATTCCTTATTTTATAAAATCGGTAAAATTTTATAATTTATAAAATGTCGTTATACCGACAAAAAAAAATCGGAAATTAGTTATTGAATTGTCGGAGAGAGTATTGGTAGATTTAAAAAAAGGCATATGACGGAAAATTCAGAGTTTTTAAAAGGGTTTGTTTTTATGGTGGTAATTCCAATTTAAGCATAAAAAGATATTAGAAAATGCAAATTATAACTTTGAAAAAGGAAAGGTATATTTTCTTATAGCTAGAAATGGCGCTGGTAAAAGTACCATTTTTAAATTGATTAATGGTGATATGAAGATTCTAGAAGGGGAAGTTTTTTTACAGGGGTCTATATCTTTTCATAAACAAATTTTAAAATACTTTAAAAGGGACTGATAATTTTATGAGAAAATATATATATACATTACCTTATCAAATTAGGAGTGTAAATAAGCAAAAAGACATCGAAGAAATAATCACTCAAAAGTCTTCAATTAAAATGGAAAATAGTCCTTTGTTTGCATTATTAAAAGAAATCCTGTGCTTTTCAAATAACCAATCTTTAGATGTAAATTCGCTGCAATATAAAAATAGTCTTAGTGAGTCTAAATTACATCAATTAATAGAATTTTTAGAAAAACATAATTTGATATATATCTCTGAAGAAGTATTAAACAAAGAGGAAATTAGATTAGTTGAATTTATATCACAATATACAACCAATATTCAAAGATATCTACATCAAATAAAAAATTTAACATTTCAAGTATATTCTTATGGAGAAAATATTGATTATTTAACAAATGTATTAAAAGAGTTTGGTATTAATTGTAATTTATTTGAATTAGAAGATATCAATAAATTTGATAAAAACAATATTATTCTAGTTAGCATTAATGCTTTAGATGTAAATCATTTAGAGGAATTATCAATAAATATTGAGAATATTGAAGGACTCTTATGGGTATTTACAATGTATTATAATGATTCATTTTTGATCAGTCCAATATTAAATCAAATTAATAATACAGATTTTAATTCATTTAAAAATCAAATCGATTTAAAAAGCTTAAATTCAGAAAATTGTCTTTCTAAAAATTACCTGGTCCAAAACATGGCGGTTAATATGATGGTTTTAGAAGTACTAACCTTCATAATGAAACTGAATATTCAAACATCTTATAATTATATGATGATTTATAATTCTGCCGAAAAGGAATTTACTAGGGAAAAGATACATTACTATCCAGAGCACTCTAAATATAAAGGAATAATATCAACTATTCAAAGGTGGGATGATGAAGCACGAAACCACTGATGGTTAATTTTCGAGAAAATGAACTTATTAATGTAAATGAAGCAGCTTGAAAATTTAGCACGTTCTTCTCATATGAAAAATGAATGTGCAATTACACTGACAATATTGCACAGTTCAAAAGGCTTGGAAATTGACCACGTGTATTTGATTGACTTCATTGAGAGGATTTTACCTATGTAATATTTCTCTTGAGTTTGTTATATAGTAGGACTTTTGAAAACTAACTCATTATTTTTTAAAATGAGTGACTTTTTTAAATTATTATCAGATGCGAACTATTTGTAAATTAACAATTGCAATAATACCTGTTGTTGTAAATTACTAGCTGTAATAAGTGTCTTCCGTAATCCACGGAAGGCTTTTATTGTGCACTGTGAGAGCCAATCGAGATGGGCAACTGTACGTGTTACTGAACCTCGATACGTCTTATAGCGTTATATTTAATGTAAATAGTTCCTATAATTTTTCGTTCAAAAGGGGATTGTTTGTACAAATTGTGGTAGTTATCGTTTGAAGTATTTTTTTCCGATATTTATAAAAAATATTCACATAAAAACTGAAACCATTTTTTCCTCAATCGTATTCATTGTAATATTATTAAGGAGTGAATTATAGATAGAGAAAATTTACTTTAAGGATATAAATAGGGTAATGAAAATCACCAACAACTGAAATAAATTAAGTTTAAGGAGGAAGAGTATGTATAATGAACTTCTCAAAATAGGGCCGATAACAATATATGGGTATGGATTAATGATTGCACTGGGCATATTTCTTGCATACCAACTCATTGTTTATCGTGTTAAGAACCGTCAGTTTGAATTATCACATGTTTATTCTTTGACAGTGTGGGGATTGATAGGTGGTTTCACTGGGGCAAAACTTTTGTATTGGATCACTCAATTCCCAAATATCATCAATAATCCTAACATTCTTTGGAACATTGGTGAAGGATTTGTTGTTTACGGAGGAATTATTGGCGGGATTTTGGCCGGTTTTATTTATTGTAAACTACATAATATTAAATTTTTGCAACACCTTGATCTTTTTGTCCCCTCAATTGCACTAGCTCAAGGATTTGGAAGAATTGGCTGTTTACTTGCTGGCTGCTGCTATGGAGAAGAAACACATAGTCCGTTTGGAATTACTTTTCATAACTCAGAAATTGCACCGAATGATATTAAATTAGTACCTACACAAATTATGGAGAGTGTGTTTAGTTTTACTCTATGTATACTTTTGCTTCTATTAGCGAGAAAGACTAAAAAAACTGGACTAGTTTCTTGTGTGTATTTGCTTCTTTATAGTGCAGGAAGATTTGTAATTGAGTTTTACAGAGGTGATGTAATTCGGGGACAAGTAGGTATATTTTCAACCTCGCAATTTATTGCATTACTTATCGTCCTTACGACTAGCCTAGCATTAGTTTTTTCACAATACCATAAGAGTAAGTATACAGGTAAAAATGCATAGTTGAATAAGTACTATTTGACTTGGCTAAAATAACTACGCTTCTGTCCATTATGGACTAGAAGCTTTTTTGTTGCTTTGAAAAAAATTCATCATGGGAAATAAGATAAATAGCTGTTTTAAATCTATTAATGTCGGAGTTTATCATCGGTCTTTGGTGATTTAATCCCTTGCGTAAAAATAAGCAAGTTAGTGTTCTATAAGACAATATTTGTTTTTTTGATGAAACCAGAGATGAATTTTACCAGGCATTAAGAGACATAAAACATCCTGTACATAAGGATTTAGAGGTAGATATACAATTTATGATGTTGACATACCTAACAAAAGAAATGGTAGCAGGTGGAGGTACTTATAAGCCAAAGTCTCCAACTTACTAGGAACACTTACGATATTCGTTAATGCCTACAAATAATTCTTGTTATAAATTACCTCCCTTAATTTCATTAAATCTTAAGAATTCCCCTACGTTTTTATTAATAATTATTCTTTATAATCAGTACTATCTTGATGAAAGGGAGATAAAATACGAAAAAACCATTGCTAAGAACACTGTTTTTTTACAGATAACGGAATTTAGTCAAAAAGCCCAGCGGTGATATGTCAACCATAAAAAACATCGAAACTAGAAACTCTTAAGCTTCTAAAAAACTGTTTTTAAGCGCTCTCAAATAAACCTTGCATTTTTTGTGAAAAAAATGGACGTAAATGTAAGTTGATTAAAGGGTTTAAAAAAGAAAGTGAATGGGTAAATTTACTCACTCCTTTCGTTTGGTATGTACAGTTGATTCGTGCGTAGTAGCGAATGCACGAGGCGTACAAGTATTAAATTGGATAACACAAATAAGCACCTATTAGCTATACTATTTTGAATGATTAAAATGGAAGTTTCCTTTTGGTCCCTCGTATAAACCAGGGTCAAACAGGTAAAACATAAAAAAGAGTGAGCGAGCCAAAAGGCGACTATCTCCTATAGGAAATCCAACAAATCCCCCAGTTATCCGGAACAACTGGAAATTCTATCGGAAAGAGCTCTTATTACTGATAAAAGAAGAGGTATATATAAAAATGATAAAAAAAATAGTCACAATTGCACTACTCATGATGATTCTAATTGTTTCTGGCTGTTTCGGAAATGAACAAAACAACCAACAAATACAACAGGGAGTACACACTGTCGCCGATCCTGAAAGTATCACTGTTCTTGTCAACAAACAATATGCTTTTCCGGAAGGCTATGAACCGAAAGATCTCGTTTATCCAAATGTTCCGTTTATATTTAATGAAAAAATAGAAAAAAGAATGATGAGAGAAGAAGCAGCGAAGTATCTCGAAAAAATGTTCAATGCGGCGAATCAGCAGAATATTCATCTAGCAGGTGTTTCAGCCTATCGTTCTTCTCAAACTCAAACAACCCTATTTAATAATTATGTTGAAAGAGATGGAATCGAAAAAGCAAAAACATATAGTGCTGTTCCTGGAACAAGCGAACATCAATCAGGATTAGCAATTGACGTTAGTGGATCTGACGGAGCTTGTGCAGCAGATGACTGTTTTGCGAATACAGAAGAGGCAGCATGGCTTGCAGATAACGCCCATAAATATGGATATATCATTCGCTTTCCAAAAGACAAAGAAAATATTACTGGCTACCAATATGAACCATGGCATATTCGTTATATTGGTGTAAATTTAGCCACTGAGTTATATAATAAAGGGTTAACATTAGAAGAATATTATGAGTAGTTTAGAGGGCTCCTATTGAAGAATAGGGGCTCTTTTTTAGTTTTAAGTAACTTCCTATATCGATTACCTATTCAATTCTCCAGGATGTCTATCCCAGTGGGAGATACAGCTAAGGCTTGTGTGGAGAAGTACGAAGAATTAGTACAGAAGTTAGATAAAAAACTAAAAAACAGTTGAGTAAATGGGATTCAACTATAGGTGCGTTAATTAAAAATTATTGAGTTGCGTATGCAGCTCTTTTTTTCATATTGAACCAACTGATAGCTGATTATTTATAAAAGGTAAAATATCGAAATCATACGAGTATTGATTATTTTTAGGTGCATATTGAAGTTAATGTTAAACAGAAATTGTTTTCAAAATAGTAGATTTGAGGGTTTTATTTCAACAAGAAGTAAGTAAAAAAATAGTTAAGATAGCTTCATATTTTAAGTACGTAATTTAAGATAAATTTAAGATTTATCCTACTTTTTTCTTAATTAGTTTAACTTATAATCTATTAAGTAAAGAAGAAAAAGGGAGTAGTTAAGAATGAAAAAGAAGAGCTTTTTATTAATTTTTGCAATATGTTTGGGTGTAACAGCCTTTAAGATAGTACCGTTCTTTCAAGGTGAAAAAGGAGTAATAGTAAATACCTATAATGAAAATGTTGTGGAGGGTAAGTTTTCTTCTGGAAATATAAAAAAAGTAGAAATTCCAGTAGAACAAATTTATCAAGGAAATTTACTTTTGGTCAACAGTAAGCACCCAGTTCACAATGAAAGTATAAAATCAGATGTCATCAATTTATATGCTCACAAAGAATTGGTAAAAGGATACAGAGTGTTTAATAGCGAAACATATTTAGCTGAAGATATAGCAAGTAAATTTTCGGATATGGTTCTTGATGCAGAAGAAGATGGAGTTTCTAGTTTCTTAATTGCTAGTGGTTTTCGAGGATTTGATGAGCAAACTAAGCTTTATAAAGAAATGGGTTCCAATCGTGCCTTGCCAGCAGGTTACAGCGAACACAATTTAGGTTTATCGCTTGATGTGGGAAGTACCCAAGGGAAGATGGAGGTAGCACCTGAGGGAGAGTGGATTGCAGAGAACGCTTGGAAATACGGGTTTACTCTACGTTATCCAGAGGATAAAACTGACATAACAGGAATTATGAATGAACCTTGGCATATCCGCTATGTCGGTTTACCACATAGTGCGATTATGAAAGAAAAGAATTTTGTTTTAGAGGAATATTTAGACTATCTAAAAGAACAAAAACAGATTTCTGCTACTGTAAATGGTCAAAAATATGAGATTTTTTATTATCCTGTTACTGAAAATACCACTATTAATGTGCCAGCCAATCTTCGTTATGAAGTATCGGGCAATAATATGGATGGTGTGATTGTGACAGTATTTCCTGATAATGTGTAGAAACTCAAGGAAGGTGAGGGTGCGGTATAAACTGAACGGAATTGATGGAAGGTATTATGGTATAGGAACTATTTGCCTTGTATGTGTATGCTTTATTCAAAATCATTCTGTTCAAGATTAGTTCGATTATTTCAAAGGAATCTGGGAAACCCCGATTTATCTTGAATCGGTTGTTAAAACCATATCCACCTATTACTTATTTGCTAAACAAAATAAAGACATAATTATTACTTGGATTATAAAATAATTATTAGTAATGTCTGGTTAAAATATTTTTATTAAAGACACGTGGAATGGATTTGGATATGCTTTACCTATTGGCGTCTGGTTCCTCTACGAAAATAAAATATAGTTGTAAACTTACCGAAGGTTTTCTGAATGAATTCAGCAAATCTTCGGTCTTTTTTTGCTCAAAAAGAGCCAGCTAGTAAAAAATATCTCACCTCTATGATTTCTTAGAACGAATTGTTTTGCTGGATATTTATATTAACACGACTGTAGTGATGGTAAAATAATGTACTTAAACTAACAGAGTACTTTACTTGAAGATCATTGAGTTGTTGCATATGCAGATAACCGTAAAAAGAATTTAGAACCATTTAGAGAGTATTGGATTATTTCATCAATAACAACGAAATATAATCAATGGGATACATTTACTACTGCCGAGACAGTTTTAAAATAGAGCATTGCAGTAAACAATCCAACAAAAAAACGCTGTTGTAAAAATATCAACAGCGTTCTTCACTGTGATTTCTATGGAAGTAGATACCATAAGATACAACAGATTTTTTCAAATTATAATTATAAAGGTTGTTTGGACATTTTTGTGGTTTGAGTTGTCTGAAAATTCTTAAACAATAAACAGGGAATTATATTATGTCCGGACATTCTTGTCCATATACAACAGATATTGTACGAGGACTAGAACATCCGGACACTCAAAATGCTATTAGATAAACAATCTCTAATAATTTGTCTAAAGGTTCTTGTCCAAAAATAAAGACAAGAACTTTTAGACATTTTTATTTTTGTCTGGACATTCATGTCCCAAAAACAAGAAATGTCCAGACAAACATGTTAAATTTTTTATATAAACCAAAAAGAAATAGTTGTGGATGGATAAGACCAATCTCAGTTGGATAAAATATTGGTGAACTTAAAAAGTTCAAATTTCAAGGATTGGGAGGACTATATATGTCATCTGAAATGGGAGAAATACATCGTACTGGTCAAGACATTAACGACGAAATAGTACATTTTGGTGGGCAAGCTGAGAGTATTTTTAGTTCATTGGCTGAACAAGGTCGACTTTCAATACAAAAGAAAGCAGACGAATTAGCTGCACAGTATCTTGAAAGTAATCCTAATCCAGACTATTATGATTGTGTTGAAATTGTAGCAGAGGGAGTTTTGACAGCAGGGAACGAAATAAAGGCTAGCAGTGGTTCTTGGGGAGAATCAGTAGATGCAGCACTTGGTGCTGGTGTTCAAATTCCAGCAGCAAAAATAGCTTGTAAAAGAATAACGATGTTGTCTTAACATTAATTTTTGAAAAAGCGTAGGCGTAAAAAGCTTATGCTTTTTGATATTTATTGATTTTTTTATCCTCTCCTCAATAGTAAATTTAGTTGCCTGGACATTCTTGTCCAAAGTGTCTACAAATTTTTGACCATATACCATATACAACAGAGATTATGGGAAGTTGACGTATTCTAGCCCTCCTCCACGCAAAATAATTTTAGTTTACATAATATAAATAACTTAGTCACTACATTCTAATTATCGGATGGTTCCTATAATTTATCATTCAAAAGGGAATTATTCGTTTAAATAATACTAATTATGGTTTAATGTAGATTTGCATCAATATTGGGGTGTAAAATAGCTATTCAATACGCTAGAGCAACTACCATTAATCGATGTGCAGGACTCCCGCGTTAGATACGCTCATGCTTAGATCAGAGAAGATTCTTACTATCTTTAAGGTGTCGAAAAAATAATGATTTAAATTATGATAACAGTAGCGCCCCCTAAACAACAGGTGGGCGCTATTTGACGCTTACCTTTATTCTTTCTTCGTCTTAAAATTGTGCGACTTTCCTCGGATGAATCCTCATCATTTGGTATAATACAGTGTAGATTTTTTGGAACGGAGCGATTGATATGAATGTAGCGCAAAAAGCGTATTTTGAGGAAAAGGAGCGTTCACTTGGCGTTCGTCTAAATGATGTGCAGACGCAGGCGGTGTTGCAAACGAATGGCCCGCTGCTACTATTGGCATCTCCCGGTTCAGGAAAAACGACGACGATTATTATGCGTATTGGTTATATGATTGAAGCGCTTGGTGTGAATCCTTCTCGCATAAAGGCTGTCACGTTTAGTAAGGCATCAGCTGGTGATATGAAAGCACGTTTTGTAAAGTTTTTCCCGAATTTGCCACCGGTTGATTTTTCGACGATTCATAGTTTAGCATTTCAAGTTGTACGACAGACACTTGAACGTCAGGGCATATCGTACGGGATCATTGAAGAATCGGATAAGCCTGGTGTTGTTTCAAAAAAACGAGTGCTTCGCGAGATTTTTGAACAATTAAATGGCTCAAAAATTACCGAAGATCAGTTAGACGAGTTACTAACGTACATAACGTTTATCAAAAATAAAATGCTGCCAGAACAGGAATGGACAATTGTAGAAGGAAAGGTACCAAGAAAAGTCGAGATTTTAAAGCTTTATGAGGAATATAAACGCACGGGTAGTGACCGTTTGTTAATTGATTTTGACGATATGCTATTAATGGCGAATGATATTTTCACGAAAAATCGAGAGGTTTTGGCACAGTACCAACGACGCTACGATTATTATTTAACGGATGAAAGTCAGGATACATCGCCAGTTCAACATGCGATCATCGCGAAGCTCGTCGCAGTCCATCAAAATTTATGCGTCGTTGCAGATGAGGATCAGGCCATTTATAGTTGGCGTGGTGCAGAGCCAGATTATTTGTTGAATTTCCGAAAGATATATCCGGAGGCTAATGTTTTACTTATGACGCAAAACTATCGTTCATCTGCAACGATTGTAGAGCCAGCCAATATATTCATTCAGCGAAATAAAAAGCGTTATAACAAACAAATGTTTACAGAAAATCCTGCAGCAGAGCCAATCTCGTTTAAAATCCTAGAGAATTACAATTTACAGGCCAAATATTTAGTGGGCCAGTTGAAGAAACTGTCTAAGAGTGGCTCATCGGCTATTTTATATCGAAATAATACGTCAGCCATTCCGCTTATGGACGCGTTTGACAGAGCAGGTTTGCCTTTCTATATGAAAGATTCCACAATTCGCTTTTTCACGCATTGGGTCGTGGAGGATATTATGAACTTCATGCGTCTAGCGTACAATACAAAAAATATCACGGTATTTGAAAAAGTTTATAGAAAAATGAATGCTTATATTACACCAACGCAATTGAAGGCACTACAGAAAGTGCAGGAGGATGGCTGTGTATTCACACAGTTGTTAGAGCATGTTGAGTTAAAGGATTATCAGCCTGAATATATTAAGCGGATTCGCAAAACGTATGATAGCATTCAATTTGATAAAACGACGCCTACAGCCATGCTAGAGCATATCCGTTATGACCTTGGTTATGAGCGTACTTTAAAGAAAATGAGTGAGGAACTCGGTTTTAATTATGAAAATTTATTAGATATTGTGAATGTACTTGGTTTAATTGCTCGTCATACGCCGACGATGACCGAATTTGCGGGTCGTTTGAAGCAGCTTGAAAATTTAGCACGATCGTCTCATATAAAAAATGATTTGAATGCAATTACACTGACAACATTACACAGTTCAAAAGGCTTGGAATTTGACCGTGTGTATTTAATTGACTTGATTGAGGGAATTTTACCTAGCGAGGCAGAAGAAGAAATTGAGGAAGAAACGCGACTATTTTATGTAGGTATCACGCGTGCTATTCGCCATTTGGAATTAATTTCATATAATAAGCGCTTTAAAACAAGTGTGGTGCCATCGATTTTCATGAAGGAGTTAAAACAAATCGTCACACCGCAGGAATTACCAATTAAAGCGCCAAAAAGTTCGAGTAAAGCACTGAAGCGATACCGTAATGAACGGACGATTACAACCGAGTCAGCGTTAATCGTTGGCTCAAAAGTAAATCATGTGATCTTTGGAGAAGGGGAAATATTAGCCGTTACGAGTAGCACGATTGAATTGTCATTTGCTACGGGGCTTAAGAAGTTTTTGACGGATACATGTTTACAACAAGGCTATTTAGAAACGATGGAAGATTAAATGAAGCGTATTCGAGAAATTTTCGAATACGCTTTTATAGTAGTGCTATTTTATAGGGGTTCCTTAATGGAAAAATAAACACCATTGCTCACCATGTTCTTCCCGCCAAATGAAAATATTCGTTTACCACATTAATTGATTGGCATTCCGCAGCGATTAATCATCCGGAAAATTTTGAACCTGATGGTGTTCATTTAGTACCTGAAAGAGTTAAAACTGTAACGAACTTAATTCAACAAGCCATAAATATCGGGACTAATAAGTTGGCATAGCTATAAATAGAAGATATTATATACAATGCTCAATTGTATAAGATTTGAAATATTTTGTTTTAATAGGGAGCCTCAGTAATATTTCTCTGGAGTTATGTTATATAGCAGGACTTTTTGAATTGTTCTAAAATGCCGAACTATTAGTAAATTAAAGATTGCAAAAATACCTGTTGCTGAAAATTACTATCTTTATTAAATTAAGTGTCTTCCGTAGCTTTCATTGTGCGCTGTGAGAGCGATCGAGATGGGCAATGGTACGTGTAACGGAATCTCGATACGCCTCATAGCGTTATTTTTAAAGTAAATGTCTAAAATTTATTGGCTCAAGAAATTAAAAAACCTAGAAGTCCTGGTACCAATACGAATTTTTTATACAATTCAATTGGTTTAGTTTACATAATATAAATACCTTATTCATAAATTTTTTAACGGATGGTTCCTATAATTTAACGTTCAAAAGGGGATGATTCATACAAATTGTGGTAATTATTGTTTGCAGTATATTTTCCAAATATTAAAAAAATTATTCATATAATTAATACTTACGTAAGCAGCAAAAATCATGCTAACTTTCTGAAAATATAAAGCAGTTTTCCCTTCTTTGAGAAATGCTCTTTTCGCACAGATTGTTACTATACTTGGAAAATTCGGCTTATTGGAAATGTAATTATTTTGGCTGCAGATTTTCTATAACTATTAGCAATATGAATAATGAAACATTAAACGTCTTAAACCTAAAATAGATCATTAAAACAAAAGCAAATATCCTTCAGAAGCATCGTTTGGAAAGAAAGAGGATTAAAGGTGATATATAGTTAGAGACAATTGTTTGCAAAAATTCTGACAGAGGATAACTGACGAACTATTATACTTAAAAATAATTAAAATGTTCGTGTTTTAATATTAAAAATGCTATTCGTTCATCAGCTGGATACTTCATTAATTAGGTAAAACACGAATATTATCTATAAAACCAATTATCTAATAAAGGCTGTGTTTCTCAAAAAATGCAGTCTTGACCGAAGAACTATCGCTACTTATTTCACTAAAAATACTTTAAGTATAGTACTTCACTAAGATTGTTGGGATATCACTGATGTTTCACAAATTAAGGAGATATTCTTGAAGGGGATTATGGAACTGGGAAGATGAAGAATACACTGACAAAAACAAAGATAGAGGAACTTATTTACCAATATAGGTAGAGGTCGAAAAAATGTTGTCGATCGATGTTAAGTCGAAAGAAGTTGCTTTAAAGATTCATTCTTTTTTCAAGTAGAAAACAACCTGATGCAGTGTAATGTTACTAAACAATCTGAGAATAGAAATTATAAAAGGGTCACTGAGTTAAGGTGACCCTGAATGAGGGAGGATGTGACGGTCAACCAACGCCACAACCGAATAAGTGCGTGCGATACACTCAATTTAATTTTGTGCAGGTAGAGGTTACTTATACATAAAAAAACGCAGCGTCGTCAAACGCTACAGCAAAGTAGAATTTCTAGTAACTGCAAAGAAACATTAATAGGAAAATCATAATCTATAAGCTTTACCTATTATAATAATGTAATTAACATCCATTGCAAAACACTCTTATTGAAGAATTTTATTATTATTTTAAGAATACTTTATTATTACTTAATATGTGAGCTAATAAGAATAAGTGTAATTCCCGTAAATAGGCAAATGATTCTCGCCACAGGAATTTTATCAGCTAGTCCAAATAATGCAATTGCAGTCGTTACGATTAAAACTGTTGGACCAACCAATGCAAGCATTGTATTAATATAGAATGCTTTTTCTAAATTATTCAACTTTAGCATCAACAATCCAGCACTTACTTCAATACTTCCAGACAATACACGTAATATAACCATAGCAAGAACCGATTTTTCAATAATTGTCATCATCCAATCTTTATAGATAATTTTTTCTTATATTATAATTCCATCATTAGGATAATTATAGACTTCTGTTTTAATGAAATACTAAAATCAATATATGTATGATTCGTATCAAATATTCTATTATGCTTTATAGTGTTAGTTAATAATGATTTTCTAGTTAAAAGTTCAAAGAATTTATTAATTGAATCAATTTCATAAATCCATTTTTTGTTTTTGAAAAGAAATAGTATAGGTGCATATAATAAAATGTTAAAGATTTATGGGAAAGATATATTCATTCAAACACTATCTAGAGATAATACACTCCTTTTACTATCGAAGGAGATTGCTCTAGTGGTAATATTATTTAATTAAAAACGCGTAACGGCGCAATTTAATCCTTAAACAATTTGAGTAAAAACAATTAGGGGGAAACTAATATGACAAAGAAAAATAACGAGCTATCACTAGAACAACGTGAGGAAATACTCAGGACTTTGAAAGCCCGTTTTGAGAAAAACATGAACCGCCATAAAGACCTTGAATGGGCTAAAGTACAAGCTAAGCTCGAAACTAATACTGAAAAACTGTGGTCGCTCAATGAAATGGAGGGAACTGGCGGTGAACCGGATGTTGTTGGCCATGATAAAAACACGGGCGAATACATTTTTTATGATTGTTCAGTGGAAAGTCCTAAAGGTCGCAGAAGTGTTTGTTATGACCGTGAAGCACTGGAGTCAAGGAAAAATCACAAACCAGAAAATAACGCTATTGATATGGCAACTGCCATGGGCATTGAACTTTTAACAGAAGAACAATACCGGGAGCTTCAGAAACTTGAAAATTTCGATATAAAAACGTCGAGCTGGGTGAAAACACCTGCTAATATTAGAAAACTCGGTGGGGCCATCTTTTGTGATTATCGCTATGAAACTGTCTTTGTGTACCACAATGGAGCAGAATCCTACTATGCTGCAAGGGGCTTCCGCGGCTCACTAAGGGTCTAAAAATTTGCATAGACAGAATAAATTTATATTGTTAAGTGATGTGTCTTCAGGTCTACTAACTCTGACTTGTAGACATTTTTTTTATTCATGTAAAAATTTTGCTCTTTTTGGATAAATGACTGTTGATAGGGGAAAATATAACCCATTCACACTATTTAGGCGGTGAGTAATTAATGATTTCATCCATAAAAAGGCTTTTAATCGGACGACCTTTGAAATCCAATGAATTAGGAGAACAGAAGCTTAACAAAACAAAAGCATTAGCGATTCTTTCTTCTGATGCTCTGTTATCCGTGGCATATGGTCCTGAACAAATTTTAATAGTATTAGTTACGGTCGGTGCAGCAGCATTTTGGTATTCAATTCCTATCGCAGTTGGGGTAATAATTCTCTTAACAGCTCTGATATTATCTTATAGGCAAATCATCTTTGCTTATCCTCATGGGGGTGGAGCATATGTAGTTTCAAAAAGTAATCTAGGTGTAAATCCAGGCTTAATAGCTGGAGGTTCTCTATTGGTGGACTACATATTAACTGTTGCTGTAAGTGTGTCTGCTGGTACTGATGCTATCACATCTGCCTTTCCCACCTTACATGGCTTTAATGTAGAAATTGCCATTGCTTTTGTGATTTTTATTACAATTTTGAATTTAAGAGGAGTAACGGAGTCTGCTTCAATATTAGCATACCCCGTTTACTTATTCATTTTAGCGTTGTTAATATTAATTGGGGTGGGTATTTATAATATTCTAACAGGAGGAGTTTCGCCCGAACTACGCACTCCAATTGGTACACCAGTGGCGGGAATCAGTTTATTTATTCTGTTAAGGGCATTTGCTTCAGGAAGCTCTGCCTTAACAGGGATTGAAGCCATATCGAATGCCATTCCTAACTTTAAAGACCCAGCTCCCAATAATGCTGCTAAAACATTAATGGCAATGGGAACCTTGCTTGCCATATTGTTTTCAGGAATCGTATTTTTAGCCTATTATTACGGAATTGCGTCAAGTGGAAAGGTAAGCGTTGTTTCCCAAATTGCTGAAGAAACTTTCGGACGAAATTTCATGTACTTTTTTATTCAAGGAACTACAGCATTGATATTAGTACTTGCTGCAAATACTGGTTATTCTGCTTTCCCATTGTTGGCGGTTAATCTCGCAAAAGATAAGTTTATTCCCAGAATGTTTCTGATGAGGGGAGACCGGTTAGGATATTCAAATGGGATCATCATACTTGGAATTGCTTCTATCATTTTAATCTTTGCTTTTCAGGCAGAAACAGAGCATCTTATTCCACTTTAAGCAGTTGGAGTATTCCTTCCATTTTACTTTGTCTCAATCGGGAATGATGGTTAAATGGCTGCGCGAAAAACCGAAAGGGTGGATTCCAAAATTCTTAATCAATACAACGGGTGCCGTTATTAGCTTTACGGTCACAATGATATTCTTATAATCTTCTACATTACCGAACGGGCTAAATACATTAACATGTGGAACTTTTCACCCTTAACATGATAATCAAAAAAAGGTCCAGGATCTGTACAATAACCGATATTATCGCTTTGTGTTATTTGATAGCCATTGACTAATAAATTCTCCTCTATGTAATTTGGATATAAAATGTGTTGGTGAGAATCTGGATATATGGATGAAATATTTTTCAATGAATTGGACGAACTTTCGTAATAAGAGTAACCCCCAACTATAATTGAATCGCTGTGGAAACGGTCTTTTAGAATTGGTATAGGAAACTGTGGATTGAGTAATGAAAAATCATTTGTTGTAAAACTGTCCACAAAAACATCGATACTAAGTGGTTTTAATGGCAGGTTTAAATCGGAATTCAAAATATAAAGTACGTTAAGTAAAGGATTGATACATTCAATCCTTTTTCTAACCTTCTTGAGCATCTCAAGTGAGTAGCCACTGAATACATAGGATGCACTCAAGTCAAAATTATCACTAAATTTGGGTAGTGTCACAAAAGCATCGATGTTGGTTTCCACAATTAATTTGTTTTTCAAATCTATATTTTGCAGTGTTTTTTGAAACCAAAAGTTACTTTTTTCAAACAAATTTATCATCCCGTGATTCATCTCTTTAATTGTTTGTATGTCGTAAAAATAGGACGGGTATGGAGAAATCTCATACAAGTTAGCGGTGATGATAATACCTTCTTCAATAACTGCTTCGTAATCACAAATACAAGTTAAATAACCTTTTTGAATGGAATTATTAATAATCGACACATCTTTTATTTCAAGTGGGATGTGGCACTTTGGACAATAGAGAATATTTACAAAGGATAGCGGGACACCTTTTAAATATTCCTTTTCGGACGCAGAATTTTTGGTGTGAATCGATTTATCAATTAATTGGATTGCCTTTGATAACTCGTCTTTTTTCTGGACTAACTGGTCCTTTTTATCGATTAGCAAGGTATTGTAGTAGACGAGATCTTCATGGTCCATGAAATTTGTAACACGCTGATACGATAGAATTTGTTGTATTTCTAGCAGTGAAAAATGGAGCTTTTTTAGCTTAGCAATAAAAGTCATATCATCGTGGCTCGATTGATTCATTTGATACTGAGTATTTTTTTTGTCTGGAAGTAACAAACCAAGTTCGATGTAATAACGAACAGTATCGATTGAAACATCGAAAATCTTTGCAAATGTACCGATTTTCATAGATTCCCCCCCAGTAAAAAAGTGGAGTTACTCCACTTTTTTTTTGAAATGTGTCTAAAAAGTGAAAAAAAGACTATTGACCTTGAGTCAGCTCCAAATATTATGATAGCTCTAATAAGTTTAAATAATCTGAATATTGTTAGGATAATTGTAACATATCAGTCAACAAAGGAGAATTACTATATGGATAAAATGGATCGAATGGATACGCTTTCATTGTGGAAAGCGACTGAAAACAGCTATAAAAAAGAGAATTCTCTTGAAGGAAATCAAGAGGCAAATGTCGTTATTATTGGCGCAGGATTTACAGGTCTTTCTTCTGCGTATCATTTACAAAAATTAGGGCGAAGCGTTATTGTGCTTGAACAAGAATCGATTGGATATGGTGCTAGCGGTCGTAACGGTGGAATGGTCTTACCAGGCTATAAACCAACAATGCAGGAGCTTTCTAAAAAATATGGGTCTGTCGAGGCGGAACAACTAAATAATCTTTCATTATTTAGTGTTGAGCTAGTAAAAGAAATTATAGAAGAGCATCAAATTAACTGTGATTTTAGAAGGACAGGTCATATTGTAACAGCTTTCAAGGCGAAACATTTTGAAGGATTGAAAGCTGAAAGCGAATACTTAAATAAAAATTTCGGATATGAATCAAGTGTACTTGATAAAAGTCAGTTACATGAAGAGATTGATTCTCCAATTTATCATGGTTGCTTAGTTGACAATTCAAGCTACTCATTCCATCCGTTGAACTATGCAATTGGTTTGGCAGAAGCCGCTAAATCAGTTGGTGTGAAAATCTTTGAGTTTTCGAAAGCGCTATCAATTGAATATGACCAATCAAGTGTGAAAGTTGTAACAGCAAATGGGGTTGTTACTGCGAGGGATATTATTGTGGCTACAGATGGCTACTCCGGGAAAATCGTAAATGAGTTAAACAAAGGTGTACTCCCTATTTCAGCACGTATTATTGCTACAGAACAGCTTCCGGAAGCACTGTTAAATGCCGTTATTCCTAAAGATCGTATGGTTTTCGATACAAGCAATTTTTTATACTATTTCCGTCGTACACCTGACAATCGAATGATTTTTGGAGGGGGGGATATCCGACCCAACTTAGGAGATAGCGTCTACCAGAGTGTTTATAATGCTATGGTTACAACTATGCCAAAATTGGCTGGAAGCAAGATCGATTACCAATGGGGTGGATTTATTGGAGTAACTATGGACACTTTTCCGGTTATAGGTAGATCTAAAGAAGGTGCCTATTTTGCAACAGGTTATTCTGGACATGGAGCATCGCTTAGCACTTTGTTCGGTAAGTTATTGGCTCAATGGATTGTTACGGGAGATGCAGGAGGATATCGTTTTGAAAAGGAACGTTTAAAAACAATCCCATTTTATAATCAAAAAACGATGTTGGTAAACCTCGCACATATCGGATTCAAAGTGCTAGATAAAATTAGATAAGGGAGAGATACAAATGAAAATTGATATGTTTATTGATGGGAAATGGAGAGAATCGTTATCAGGTGGAAGAAAAGACATTTTAAATCCAGCAACTGGAGAGGTAATGGCTTCGGCTGCTAGTGGAACAGTAGAAGATACAAAATTGGCAATCAAGGCAGCTCGTGTAGCGTTTGATAGTGGCATCTGGTCAAATTTATCAGCAGATGAAAGAGCGATTTATCTTTATAAGATAGCAGATCGTCTTGAAGTAAAGGCGGCAGAAATAGCACTCTTGGAAACGGAAAATAACGGTAAGGTTATCCGTGCAACGACAAATGTGGATATTCCCGCTACTATTCAAATCTTCCGCTATTATGGAGACCAGATTAAACTTATTAAAGAGAAATCCTATAACCGCGAGGATTCTTCGGAAACGATTATTACTCAGGAACCGATAGGTGTTTGTGGTTTAATTGTCCCATGGAATTTTCCACTTATGATAGCTGCTCAGTCTATTGCTCCGGCCCTTGCCGCAGGAAATACAGTTGTACTTAAGCCTGCTGAAGTCACTCCTGTAAGCGCATACAAATTATTTGAAATTTTCGAAGAGGTCGGTCTTCCTGCAGGTGTGGCCAATTTGATTTTAGGACCTGGATCCAAAATGGGGAACGAGCTTGCTGAGAGTTTTGAAGTTGATCAGGTAACCCTTACCGGCGGAACAACAGTAGGACAAAGCATATTGCGAGCTGCTGCTGGCAATATGAAAAATGTCACGCTTGAACTGGGGGGGAAATCACCACTGATAGTATTTGATGATGTGGATTTTGAAACGGCAGTCGAAAATGCAATGTTCGGCATTTTCCACAATGCGGGTCAGGTTTGTACAGCCGCTTCACGTTTACTAGTACATGAGACTATTTATGATAGGTTTGTAGAGAGATTGGCAGAACGTGCAAACAAAATTGTAATTGGCAATGGGGAAAGTGAGGTCATTGAAATGGGGGCACTTACAAGTGAGTCCCATATGAATGAGGTTTTACAATACATTAAAGTTGGAATTGAAGAAGGCGCAAAATTAGTATGCGGTGGTAATCGCATAACGGAAAATGGGCTTGATAAAGGATTTTTTGTCGCTCCAACGATCTTTGCAGATGTAAATTCGAACATGCGTATTGTTAAGGAGGAAATTTTTGGTCCAGTTCTTGTTGTAGAGAAATTTAAAGATGAGGAAGAAGCAGTCCAAAAAGCGAATGATTCCATTTATGGATTAGCAGCTGCTGTATTTACGGAAGATATGGATCGCGCAAGACGTGTGGTTAGTAAATTGCGGGCAGGAATTACTTGGATAAATAGTTATCACTTAGCTTATATTGATAGCCCTTGGGGAGGGTATAAGCAAAGTGGAATTGGCAGATCATTGGGTGTTGCTGGACTAGAACACTTTATGGAATTGAAGCAGATTAATATTCATCAGAAAGCTAAGCCTGTAGGTTGGTATGAAAATTAGAGTTAACTTGCTAATAAAATTGAATATATAGGGGGATATGCCTATGGGGGATAAAGAAAATCGCCCTTCTCTAAAGAAAGATCAAGGAGAAGTATTAAATAACTTGGAGAAGGATTCAATACTAGGAACAAAAAGTATTCCTTCACTGTATTTTCGGTTTGCTTTAGCTGGAATCATGGCTAACTTGATTCTGGGTGTTTTTACCCTTATTGATGGTCATTTCGTCGGCTATTTTTCGGTTTTAGAAATTGAAGGGATCGGAATTGGCTTCACAGTCATGGTTATTACTCGTATGGTAGGGATTCTTTTTGGAGTAGGAGCAGGAGCAGTTATTTCTCTCCGACTAGGTAAAGGGAAGGTAGAAGAAAGTAGATCAATAATGGGGCAAACCCTATGGTTCACACTATTCGTCTCTACTTTGATAGCTGTATTAGGATTGATCTTTGAAAAAGAATTGATGCTATTATTTGGTGCGAGCAGTGAGTCTCTTCCTTATGCGATAGAATACAGCCGCCTATTATGGATTTCACTGCCATTAACGATATTAGCTGTTGTACTTAGTATTTTAACTACTATCGATGAAAAACCTATATTATCCATGAACAGTTGGTTAGTGGCTGCTGTTGTTGCCGTAGTTGTAGAATGGGTAATGGTTACGAAACTTGACATGGGGATGATGGGGTCATCATGGGGCAACACAATTGCTCAATCAATTCCCGCCCTACTAATATTATATTTTTGGTTTGGTAAAACAAAACTGAAGCCAAAAATGAAAGATATTAAGATTCAACTCAAAAAAATCGGTGAAGTGGCTTGGACGGGATTTGCCTCTTTCTCGGGTCTAGTTATGATGTTTTTTGCCATAATATTCATGAATAATTTACTTCAAGAACACGGTGGTGGGTTGCACGTAGCCGCTTTCACTATTCAAAACGGCTATATTACAAACCTGCTTGCCTTAGCAGCGCTCGGTGGAATGACAGGACTTCAACCAATCATTAGTTATAATTACGGTGCTGGTAATTTTGATCGTGTTAAAGAAGCCATCAAGTTCGGACTCATTTTTATGACAATATTCTTTGTAATTTCTACTACTATGCTTATCATTTTTGCGGATCCAATAGTGGCGTTTTTCGCCAGCGGAGATTCAGAATTACATCAACTAGGTGTTTGGACAACTATCGTCTTTAATTTATTGTTTACATTTAATGCGATTAATACGCTTATTTCTGGCTATTTCGAAGCACAGGAGCGAAACTGGACGGCAACATTTATTGTAGTAAGTAAAATGATAGTGTTTATGATCCCGTTAATGTTTATACTTCCGAAATTCTGGGGTGTTGAAGGTGTTTGGTACTCAGCCCCTGTTGCAGAAATACCTGGTGTACTCATCGCCCTTTATTTTATAAGAAAAGAATTTAAATATTTAAATGGAATGAGTGCGAATAAAGAATTCAAATATTTAAAAGAAATGAATACGAATAAGCTAAGTTTATAGAACTCTGCTAATCTATCAAACGAAAGAGGGATGTTAAAAATGTTTTTTGCGAAAGAAGTAACAGAGGAAGAAGCTAAACAACTAAGTGTTGATACGTGGGAACCATGGGTAGGTGAAACGGATAAAGGAATGTGGTACCTAGAAGAACAAGAGGTTTTCTATGTAACAGATGGAGAAGTGTTCATTACCGTTGACGAAAAAAAATATCATCTTACGAAGGGATGGGTAGCTTCTTTAGCTAAAGATCTTGTCTGTGAATGGGATTGTCCTGTCCTTGTAAAAAAGAATTTTATATTAAACCAAGAAATTGATTTGAAATAAATATTGGAGGTGTACTATGGGAGTAACAAAAGTGGAAGCTGAAGTTGTATTTATTAATGGAGAAGTAATCACAGTAGATCAAAAGAATACAGTAACAGAAGCTGTAGCTGTTAAAGATAATCGCATTATCTTTGTAGGTTTAAATAGTGAGGTTAATAGTTTTATGGGTGAAAAAACGAGTGTCATCGATTTGCAAGGAAAAACACTTCTTCCTGGATTTATAGATTCTCATATTCACTTAACGTATTATGGATTGAATCAGTTGGCGATAAATTGTAAAGCTGAGCATATCGATTCCATTGAGGTTTTATTAGATGATTTGAAAAAGAAATCCTTAGAGACGCCTAAGGGTGAATGGATACGGGCTTTTGGATTCAATGAAATCGCTGTAAAGGAAATGAGGTATCCAACAATCGATGAACTGAATGCTATTTCAGTAGAACATCCAATTATGATATCGCGTACTTGTAACCATATCTGTGTTTTAAATAGTAAAGCACTTGAACTAGCGCAAATAAACGAAAATACAACAGATCCTGACGGGGGAGTTATTGAAAGAGATCTTGAAGGGAAATTGACAGGAAAATTAATTGAAGCAGCAAATATGGAAATGAGCGATGTTGCAAGACATACAGAAGATGAACAAAGACAGGCTGTAAAAATTGCATCAGATCATTTCATTGCTTCGGGCTTAACAAGTGTACATGATGCTGGAGGACAAGGACCTGATAGTTTCCGCATACTGCAACAGGCTGTGAAAAGCAGGGATATTCGCGTCAGAGTATACGCAATGATATGTCAGATAAATAACTCCCAAGAATTTGTCCGTAAAATGATGGAATCTAGTGTAGTAACTGGTACAGGAGATGAAAGATTTAAAGTAGGACCGGCAAAAATGTTTACAGATGGAAGTAGCACTGGGCCTACCATTGCGACCCGTAAGCCATACGACAGTGACCCAAACAATTATGGCATTCTATATCAAAGTGAGGAAGAAATTTACGAAGTTTTAGGAGAAGCACATAAAAAAGGATATCAACTCACTGTACATGCACAAGGTGATAAAGCCATTGAAATGTATTTAAATTGTGTGGAAAAGGCGATTGAGGAATCACCAAGAACAAACCATCGCCATCGAATTGAGCATGCGGGAATCTCATCGCCAGATTTACAAGAAAGAATGAAAAAACTTGAAATTATACCGATTCCAAATCCTCCATTTCCGTATGAATTCGGAGAGATTTATGTAAGGCATTACGGTGATCGCGTTCAACATATGTACGCTGCCCGTGATTATATTGACCAGGGGATCATAGCAGCAGGTGGATCAGATGCGCCAGTTACTGATATTAACCCTTTATTAGGAATTCATGTTGCTGTTAATAGAAAAAGCCAGTCGGGTATGGTTATTGGTTCCAGTCAATGCATAAGTGTTATGGAGGCTATAAAACTATATACTTGGAATGGTGCTTATGCGAGTTTTGAAGAAAATATAAAAGGGAGCATCGAGGTTGGTAAGTTAGCCGATTTAGTAGTCCTTAATGACAGCATTTTAAATGTCAGCCCAGACCAAATTAAAGATTTAAAAGTAGAACTAACTATGATCGATGGTGAAATTATCTATTCTAAAGAAAATTTTGTGGAACTAAATCGAGTATAGATTATTAAATGATAGTAAGCTGAATACTCTTATACGCCAGTTTGTATGTACAAATCACGTGATTTGTACCTATTAAATTATCACGGTGAACCTTACTATGAACGAATCCCCGAATAGTGGACCTATTCGGGGATTTTTGTGTTATTAAAAGGCAAAATCCCATTATACTTTCATTTGAGAATTTGTGGTTTGCGTCCTGATTTAGACCTTGTTTTTTTGATCTCCCATAGTTTTCAGTGACATTTTATTAAGGAGTGAAGATATATTTGATTCAGAAGGGCAAATGAAAAGTGGCATGAAGTGAATCTTGTCATGCCACTTTTTTAATTGGGTGGAATTGTATTTTACAAAGGTTTACATTTTATTAGTGGAAATTGAAGCCCACTTGATTCAGAATGTAGATTTATAAAAAAGTTTGATCATTTATAATAAAGATTGATAATTTGTAATAAAGTTTGATAAAAAAATCTCACCTCATTTAATTTTTTATCGTTGAATTCTGCATAATCCATATCAGCTAAAATTGTTTGGAATAGATCTAGTAATGCAATATCATTTTTGTCTAGTTTATAATTTGTCTAGTTTATAAATGTAATCGATGATATTCTCGTGTATTTTTGTAAATGTGTATCAACTAGTTGTCCTTGTACTTAGAAGCAACAAAGCAAACATTTTCACTAAATAATATGAAAACGATACCTAATTTACTATCAGAACAACATAAAGTTCGATAATAAAAACAGCCTGTATAGAAATCACAATGAAAAGCAGCAAGAGTTAAAAATAATTTTGCTGCTTTTCATTGTGATGGTGTAGCAATTTAAAGACCTGAAGTTCTTGTAATGAATTCGAGATGTTTAGTACAAAAATAGGGTGACCCGAGGTTCATGTAATAATAGACCCGAAGTTCTCGTAAGTGTACAATATACATTATACATTATTTGGGTAGTTGATGTATCCAAGCTCTCCTCCACGCCAAATAATTTTAGTTTACATAATATAAATTATAGGAAGTTATGTATCAGTGAAAAGCATACTAATAACAGTGAGACGAAAAAGCTATAAATGGACATCAAAAACTAAATTTAATTTCAATGTCAAAATAAAATTGACTTCGATGACATCTTTTATTACTTAAATAAAATAGTTAATCATGGCATCCTTATAGTTCATAAAAAAAGAATCCATTTTTACACGCCTGATTAAAATGGATTCTTCTAAGCAAATTTACATCTAATTTTGATATACGATTCTTTACCGTTGATCTGGCTGCAATCACCCAGATATTTGCTATATTCTTCATTTATATAAGAGTAAATTGGTTCATGTCTTTTGGAAAAATCTTTGTGTTACGATCTTTTTAATTGAATCTGTCGGAATTCTAAAATGGCCTATATGTTCTTCATAACTTGATTTGTTGAACGACTTAATTTGTTAACGGATTAACGATCTTCTAATTGAACTTTTGAGATTATAATCCGTTTTCTTTTGGCACTTTTTATATAAATAAAATATTCAGAAAATACAAACTGTACTATGAAATGTTGTCTACTATTTTTTCATTAGTAATTCCATCATTTTTAATATTTACTTTCCTTGTAAACGCACTAACAATTAAACTTACTAAAATATTTACAGTCAATGCAAGGAAACCAATGTTGATATCTTGTATATAGGATGGCCAGCCTGGGAACAGTTTACTGAGATGAGCTCCTGTTGCTGCTTGCCATCCTACAATCGAAACTCCCACAATAATCCCAACAGACACACCTTGTACAGTTAATGGATTTTTCTTCATAAAGTTACTTACAACTGCTGGTACGAATTGAGTAACTAGACCATATCCCATTAAAAATAGTAATGTAATTGCTCCACCACCGCTAAAAGTAAAGTAAAGTGCAATAAGTGCAATCACGGGAACTGAATAGCGAGCAATGATTGCAATTTGTTTATCGGTAGTTTGAGGACGAATAGTTTTTACAACATTTTTTGCAAATAATGTAGCTGCGGACATCAAAATCATTGAACCCGGAACAATTGCAGTTAATAACCCTGCTGCTCCAATAAAGCCAACGATGACTGGATTAAATGTTTGTGTGGAGATTTTAAATAATGCTAAATCTACAGCGCCTCCTTCTAACTCTGGAATTTGTAAAATTGCAGCTGCTCCAGCAAATAGAATAAATAATAAAAATAACGCATAGATAGGAAGCATAATCGCATTTTTTCTTAAGGCATTACCACTTTTCGCTGAAAAAGTAGCGATAAATGTATGTGGCCACATATAAAACCCTAATGATGTTAACATGATCGTAGAAATATACCATGAGGCACTAAAACCTGAGTCTGGAAGCGTTAAAAAACCTGGTTTAACAGCCTCAATTGCCTCCCACATTGGTTGAATCCCGCCATAATAATGTATAGGTAAGTAGATACCAAGGAATAATACAACACCCAGAATAAGAATATCTTTAATAACAGCTGTCCAAGCCGAGCTATGAATTCCTGAAACCATGACATACGCAATCATAGCAATTGTGCCAATCCAAATTGTTAATTTCGGATCAATCGCTCCATACGAAGCTTCAGAAACGATAATGCCAAGACCTTTTAATTGAATGACTAAATAAGGAATTAATGCTGCTAACCCTACAATAGCTACAAGTGTGCCGAGAATTTTACTATTATAGGCCTTTTCAAAAAAATCAGATTGTGATAGTAGACTATGTTTCTTTCCATAAGCCCATATTTTAGGTGTCAACCAGTAAGCAATTACATAGTTCAACATCGCGATATTAAAAAATGCTACGGCGCCCTTCCCGTACATCCAACCACTTACCCCTAAAAATGCATTAGTTGTATAAATTTCACCAGCCATTAATAAGAAGATGAAGATTGAACCGAATCCACGGCCTCCAACACTCCATTGTTCAAGGCTCATATCCTTACCTCTACTAGCCATAATGCCTAAAAATAAAGCAATACCTAAGAATATTGCAATGATTCCAACTGAAATTATCATATTATTCCGTCTCCTCTTTTGCATTAGGATTTACACGATGAACGATAATCATTAACCCTGTTCCTAAAAAGATCCATAAAACCATCCAAAATAATAAAAATGGAAGACCTAGGACATATGGTTCGGCACTTTTGATAAAAGGAACTCCTAATGGCATTCCGAAATATGCAATGAACGAGAGTAAATAGCAGAGCCTTTTTTTTGTCATTTTTCTATCTCCTTTTTATTTATTAATTAATCGCTGAAACCCGTTATCAATAAATAGACTATTTATATCTCTTTTATCAGGAGTAAAATGAACTTGTTTTTCATTATCTAGAAAATCAAATGTGTATTGTACAGTAGCCGCCACTCCTATTTTTAAAGCATCTTCATCTAAGTCAAAGTAAACATTATGGTGTTCTGCCCCAATCCCTTCTTCGAGGTTTTGTATTCCTACGAATGCAAACACACCTGGGAAGTATTTTTCATAAAACGCAAATGATTCTGATGCCATCCAAGCAGGGATTGACTGTAATGCATCTGTACCAATTGCATGTTTCACCGCATTGATCGCAATTTGTGCACAATCTTTTTGATTGTAGACAATTAAATCCGATTCTTTAGGTTCAATAATAAATTCATAGGTGCAATTATGGAGGTCACAGACTTTTTCAAGGATTCTCTTAAATTCTTTTGCTACATGGGTTCCTTGGTTAAAATCTAAATATCTGGCTGTTCCTGAGAACTGTAAGCTTTCTGGAATTATATTTGCTGCGGAACCTGAATTAATCGTTCCAATTGAATAGGTAATTGTTTTAAAAGGGTCTAAAGTATTTAACCTCATTGCTCTTAAATTGTTATAAAAATCGGTAAAACAGTCTAATGGAGCAACTGACAAATCTGGTCTTGAACCATGTCCACTTTTTCCTTTAATTAAGACATCAAAAACAAAAGAAGCAGCCATTCTTGGACCTGGATCAACAGATATTTTCCCAGTCGGAAGATCATTTTTTAAATGGATACCCCAAATTCCATCTCCTCCGATTTCGTGTAATCGTTTACAGAGATTATAAATCCCACCACCCATTTCTTCGCCTTGTTCAAAAGCTAATAACACTCTTCCTTTAATTTTGTCTTTGTGTTGAGTCAAGATTGTCGCTACACCCAAAAGCATCGCTGTATGTCCATCATGTCCACAAGTATGAGCAGCTTGGTCAGACTCTGAAAATACTACTTTTTTCTTTTTCAAGTTATTTTCCTCTTCCTTCATCGGCAGTGCATCTAAATCTGCCCTAAGAATTAAAGTTTTTCCCGGTTGTTTCCCTTGAATATAACCAATAATTCCGCCATTAGGGACAATTTCATAATTAATGCCCCATTTAGTTAACTCATCTGTAACCACTCTCATTGTCCGTACTTCCTGTAATCCAATCTCAGGGTGTCTATGAAGATCTCTTCTTATTTCAATTACATAGTTTTCTATTTCTTTTGCAGCTTTTAACGCATCAAGCTTACATTCGAACGTTTTCATTTTATATACTCCCTTTCTGATTGATTATTAGATTCGATATCTTGGAATTCTAAAGCGATTCTTTCAAGTGCTTCTTTTATAAGTGGTCTTGGTGAAGGGACGCAGATTCTTTGAAAGTCTTGACCTTCATTTCCAAACAAGTGACCATCTTCAAGTAAGACATTGGCTTTATTATAGATACGATTATGAATCTCTTGATCTGAAATGCCATATCCACTAAAGTCCAACCACATCACATATGTTCCTTCAGGGATCCTAACTTTGACTGTAGGCATTTTTTTACCTAAGAAATTTTTCACATACTCTATTGTGTCGTCAATATATTCTGTTATTTGCGCTAACCATTCTTCTCCTTCGTTATAGACAGCTATAAGAGCTGCAATTGTAAACGGTGATGGTAATTGCATTCCCATTGTGTCGCTAAAGATTTTCCTAATCTCAGGGTTTGAAATAATAACATTTGTACAGTGCAGACCAGCAACATTAAAGGTTTTATTAATGGCTGTGCACGTGATGATATGATTCGTACTGTTCGCAACTTTTGCGATGGGTATAAATTTTTGTCTTTTTCTAATGAGATCCCCATGAATTTCATCAGCTACAATAATTACATTATTATTCGCACAGATATCCAAAAGCGTTTTCAACTCCTCGTATGTTAAAACTCTTCCAGTCGGATTGTGTGGACTGCAGAGAATGAACATTGTAGTATTTTCTTCTTTTGCTTTGGCTTCAAAATCCTCAAAATCAATTGTGTAATACCCTTCAGCATCACATTTCAATGCATTATTACGAACAACTCTTCCATTTCCTTCTATCGCAGCTGTGAACGGCGGATAAACAGGACGTTGAATAATGATACCTTCACCATGTTTAGTTAATGCTTTTATAGCTATATTCAAGGCGTGTACAGTTCCAGGGCTATATACAATCTCTTCTCTTTTGATGGTCCAGTCATGTCTCTTTTTAAACCAATACTGAATTGATTCAAAGTACTCATCTGGAAAAACAGAATATCCAAAAATACGATGATCAACTGTTTTATGTAGTGCATCTATCAATGGTTGCGGTACGGGTAAATCCATATCTGCAGTAAATAGCGGAATGGTCTCATAGTCATACCTTTCTGTATAACCAATTGTTTTAATTAAATCTTCACCATCCCACTTTAAGGAATAAGTATTTCTGCGATTAACTACTTCATCAAAATTATATTTCAATGCTTCTCCCCATCTCTTGTCGCATTCAATTTTCTACTTTATAGCAATTTTCGACACGTTTAGATTAAATTTTCCTCAGTTTAACACCTTAACTGTAAAATCGTCAATCGAAATTTCTGAATATTGTAAAAATTAATTAGATTCAAAACGAAAGTTAAATATAGATTTCCTATATGTTAAAATTAAATTGGCTACCAATTATGGGGAGGAGATGCATTGTGGATAAAGAGAAGATTTTTTATGAGCTAATGGAAACGATTTACGAGACATCTAGACTGATTAGTTCATACGAAAATATTCCAAGAAAATATGGGACAGAAGATGAATTGTATATGATAGAAGTTCATACACTCAACTTAATTGGAGATCAAATAAAAACTACTACTTCTGAAATTGCAGAAATAAAAAATTGCACAAAAAGTGCTGTTTCTCAAATGGTTGATAAACTAATTAAAAAGGGATTAGTCATTAAATATAGAAATCTGGACAATTATCGAGAATTCCATATTGAATTAACACCAAAAGGCAAAATAGTTTATGAATATCATAAAAATCTAGATCTAGAGGAATATCGGGGTCATTTGAAAAACCTCGAGCAATTTACAGCCGAAGATTTTCAAAAGTATATTACAGTCTTAAACTTAATTAATCAAAGGACACAAAGCGTGCTTAATGACAAAAAATCAAAGTCGTATTAATTATCTTCACTACCCTATACTATGGAATAATATAGAAAAAAGGCGTGTCACAAAGTCTAAATTAAACTTTGTGACACGCCTTTATGGTCATAGCATTTTTTAGAATCTCTTCCTCTTGCTTTAAACGAAGGTCTTCCTCCTGGTGACCGCTTCATGTACAGTTAACTCTCCATTCCCTTCAACGAACAAATTATTTCAATAATTTTCTGTTGAGCATCTTCCGCTTCAGGAATTGGCATAACAACAAACACATGATTCATTTTAGGATAAACAAAGGTATTGATTTCAATTCCCTGTTCTGTTAGCTTTTCATCAAGTCTTATGGCATCTGGATATAAACATTCGTGTGTTCCAATAAATTGAGTTATCTTCCCAAGTCCTTTAAAATCACCGTAAATTGGACTAATTAATGCGTCTTTTAAATCTTTATCAGCTGCCCAAATCTTTGTTATGACTTCCATTCCTTCACGAGCTAACATCGGGTCCTTTTCTTCATATTCAGGTATATGAGGATTTTCAAAACTCATATCAACACATGCAGACAATAAAATAATATCTTTCGGTTGAGGTAAATGATTCATTTTTAAAAGATGAGCAAGGCCAAGAGCTATATTGCCGCCCGCAGAATCTCCCATGATAGTCAATTGATCGTAACTTTCAACAATTTCAAAAATTTCTTTATAAAGATTTAGGATTTTAGGATAAGTATCTTTATGGTTAAAATAAGGTACTTTAGGATAAATGGGAACAATTATTTTTGCATTCAAAGATTGCGCCATTTTATCCAAGAACCACCAATGAAAATTTAAAGGTTGATTCGTCCAAGCACCACCATGCAAATATAAAATAACTTTTTGTTTCAGTGACTTTTGATCATTTAATGTGAAAAGCTGTATGCCCTCAAATGCCCGCTCCTTAACATCACTTAAAAATTGAACCTCATCCCCAATAACATAAGGCTTACTATTTTCAGTTCCTCTTTCCTTCACATACTGTTTGGTGTTTTCAATACTAGTAAATCTCTCTTTATTACTTTGATAAGTTAACAATTTTTCAAATTGAACACTTTCTTCAGAACGTTCTCCGTTATAAATTTCTACACTCATTTTTCATTTTCTCTCCTTTAAACATTTTTATTGTTCATCTTGTTGTTTCATAACACGTTATGATTTGAAATAGCCATGTATCGCTTTATCAAAAGTCTTTAATCTTAAAGAGGTGTGTTTAGGAAAATGAAAAAGATATTACTCGTTTTTATACTCTCCTTTGCTCTAATTACATCATTTCAAACAAGAACCTTTTATTATCTGAACCCACTCAGGACTCTAATGAGCTTAGATTACAGGATATGCTAATGCTTACTCCTTAAATTGAAAATGATTTAACTAACTATTATTATCCGATGATTTTAAAAGATTTTTCACCTCATGTTACTCCGTGGAAAATTGAATTGATTGAAACAAAAAGAAATTATTTCCGAGGCTTTAAAATGCAAATTACATTTGAAATTGAACCTACAGATGACGGTCAGTATATTCCAGTAGGGAAGGATCGAATGACCTATGAAATATCTGCTGGACCTGAGGTTAAATTGATAAATCACACACACCTAAAAACGTATAAATATCCACCAGAATAATTTGTGGCTTTGGAATAAGTTTGATTAGAAAAACCTCACAAACTCATATTCCACGATAAATTAAAAGACCCCCTTCTGAAAAAAGTTCATCAAAAGAGAGTATTATTAAGTAAATTTAAGTTTGATTTCTATAAAAAAGTTTGGGTCATTTTCTATCTATGTTATTCAACAAACGTGCCCGATTGTGGAATAAGTCTATAAACTAAGCTGTGCCGTTAGTTGAATAACTTCAACAAAAAAACCTTTAATCCTTTTTAAACAACAAGAAAAAACGATTTTTAAAATCAAAATCCGTTCTTCGTAAATTCTTATACTAAATCTAAAACAATGTTTGGGTAACACATTGGCTCTGATGTGTTTAATGATATTGGCAAAGCTCCTATTTAGTTAAAGCAGAAGGTGTTATGACGTAATCAAAAGCGTTCCATCGTTAGATCAGTATTTACTGAAACCGCAGCTTTATTACCTTTAGCAGCTGAAATCATTAAAGAAGATGGTTTAGATCTTTCTGTTTCCCCTGCGATATATATATTTTTTTGGGTTGTTCTACCAACCACCATCTGTTATAACTTTTCCATTTTCATGAATTTCACAGCCAAGCTTCTCGACAAGCTGATTTGGGCGATAATAAGATGGGGCAACAAATCCACCCGATCTTATAATTGTTGCTCCTGTTTCAAACTCTATTTTTTGTAAGTAACCGTCATTACCTATTAAGTCTTTTATCTTTTCCGATATAACTTTGATATTGTGTTTTTGTAACTCTATTTTACCTTCTTTAGATAATTGAACTCCATTCGTTAAGACAACCAAATCCTGCGACCAATTATAAATTAACTTAGTCAAATGCAGTACATGCTCTTCTTTTTCTGCAATAACCACTAATGGCTTATCTTTTTGCTCCCAGCCATCACAATATGGACAACTAAATAGACTTTTCCCATAAAACTTTCTTATACTTGCTATAGTAAATATTTCTTGAATACCTGTGGCGAGTATTATTTTTTCTGAAACAAATTCCTCACTAGTAGATGTTTTGACAGTAAATCGCTCATTACCTATATCCTTTATGATTTCAGTAACTGTTGCAGTAAAATATGATACGGACGGGTAATTCTCCAACTCTTTTAACGCTATTTCTTTAAATGCTTGTGGTTTTATCCCATCTCGAGTAATAAATCCATGTGACGCTTGTGTCACTCTATTCCTATTCGTTCCATCGTCAAATAATGCTATGTTTCTCCTAGCCCTTCCTAAAGTTAAGCTAGCACTTAACCCAGAAGGACCTCCACCTATAATGATACAATCAAGGACATTCATTTTTTTACCTCCGTATTGATTTTGTTTTATTTTGAATTGTTATTTGCAAAAGAGAACTACATTATTTCCCCCATTATGGATTTCCATTCTTTACACACTAATATTAAATATGAAAAGAAGTGACGGTGTGTTTAGCGACAACAGGAAACATTCCTTTTATTTTTATTCCTAAATCTAAACATCAATAGTATAGTGAGACTACAAAAATCATTCATGAATAACAAGTTGTTAAATCAAAAGGATCAAATTATCGTTATTGATAAAATGACCCTATTTTATATCGAATTATTCAGTTTAATTCCAATTACAATGTGCGGAGTGGCAGAGTGTATGTGGCAACACATAGGTGCTAGAGGGTTATATAGGCTTAGTTCCTATTTTAGTGAAATCGAGTCTATTTTTCTTATACATATTCAACTTTAGCCTCCTCAACTGAAATACTCTATAGTTAAAGAAGGAATCAGACGCTTATTAAACAATCGCGCCCGTTAATTACCCAATATATAATACCAGGTCCGGTATCTCCTTATTCCAATTACACTGCTAATGTTAATTCTTTTCCTTATCAGTCCATAAAACTCTGTATAAAAATGCGAGCTCAGCTTCTGCAATGCCGGTAGGTAATTCGCCATTTTCGCTTCCTACAGAACGCAGCTCATTTTTTGTAGTGCCTAGCCATGCCGCTAAATAAACAGGTTTGTTTTTCTTTAAAGTAACCTTTTCGCTTACTAAATTACTGAAAGAAGAAGTCGTCATGTTATTTGAATAATTCGTTGTAGCAAGCCCAGAAGGTATGCCAGATATCAATTTTAAGGGACGAACTTCATCGTTAAAGTCACTTATTCCGAACGAAATGAGAATATCTTTATAATTTTTTTCGGGATCATCCCAGGTTTTTAGCAATTCTTCTTTAAACTTACCTTTTTCAAATACTTCCACTGAGATTTGCAAATCATCATCTTCAGCTAAAGTGCCATTTAGTTTAAAAAATTCAATATGCCCTACTCCCGATTTGCTAATAAGCAAACTTTCTTTTTCACTCATGTTATATGGTTCAATGGTTATTTTTGCATTTGAGGACGTATTATCTTTTTCCACACCCGCACACCCTGTTAACAATAAGATAAGAATTACAAACGAGCAGTAGCGTTTAAAGCCTTGCATTTTTACTCCTCCAATCAATTTGTCATGTATTATTTCATATTATTTACCTATGTTTAATGTATTACTTTATTATATTTTATTAAATGGTCCGATTATTGGACACAAGTTAAACAACACTCCTACTGACGACTTCCCTCTTTAGCTCGAATTCACCTCGATAGGAACACTCGTTCGAACCTCGTGGAATTAGCATTTTTTTAAAAAAAATTTTTAAAAAAGACAGCGAGCTTTAAGATTCATATTGAAAGTACAGTGGACACTCACCCCATCATCCCTAGCCTTCTATGAGATTTATGTTCCTCTGGCATGCGCTTTGCCTTCAGGCTCCTTCTGATTCCGCATCACCATAGACTTATTGCTATCTGCTAACCATTACTTCTATCTTCCCGCTTCTGAACCTTCCACCCTATAATTCCTACTTATGCCGAGTGTACAATGAAAAAGAGACGAACTTCTTCGCCTCTTTCCATCTTAATAAAAGCTAACTACCTATTTATATAAAGGTAGCCCTCGATTTGTTGTTTCAATGATACCCTAACGTCTTTTCTTGCGCTATAAACCAAACAGGAAGGTCGTTTTATTTAAAAGTATACGATTGAAACCCTTGTATCATCATACGGCTAACGGATTCGGTTAGTTCTTCTAAAGTGCATTCAAATTTTCCTGCGAACCAGTCCTGATATAAAGAAGCTAGTCCTCCTACAAAAAAGTGAACACGGTATAGTAACTCTTCACACGCTGCATTTGACTCAAATGAACCTTTATTGCTTAATATTTTCTCTAACGGATTTAGCTGATAAAATGAAAACCTTACAATCTGGGTTATCAGAAAGCACGAAAGGCTTAAACGAGGTTAGCACAGGTTTAACCAATGCCCAAAATTATTTGACGGGTCTTAGTGAATCAAAGGCCTCTGAGAAATTCTATATTCCACAGGATGTTTTAGAAAGTGATGAATTCCAAAAATCTTTGAATATGTATATGTCTGATAATAGAAAAATAGCTGAAATGAGCATTATATTAGATGTTAATCCTTATTCAAAAAAAGCAATGGCCATTGTAAAACAAGTAGAACAAGAGGTGCAAGCAATCATCAAAAGTGGTGAGCTAAATGCGAAGGTCGCAATCGGTGGGAGAACATCTCAGAATGTGGATCTTGAAGAGATTGCTAGTGAAGACTTCACTAAAACAGCAACGATTATGCTAATTGGGATTGGGATTATTCTAATCATTATTACTCGTTCAATATTGAAACCGATTTTTATTATAGCATCTCTAATATTGACCTACTTTACAGCACTTGGAATGAGTGAATTTTTAAGTACTAAACTATTACATGTAAATGAGCTTGGATGGAATGTACCATTCTTTAGTTTCATTATGATTATAGCGCTAGGCGTAGACTACAGTATCTTCTTAATGATGCGTTATAAAGAGATGGATGGTCATTCTACGCAAGCGTTTGTGGATGCTGCACGCAATATTGGTGGCGTTATTATATCTGCAGCTATCATTCTTGGCGGTACATTTGCGGCATTGATTCCATCAGGGATCATTACACTTATAGAAGTAGCAATGACTGTTATTCTCGGCCTTTTCTTACTTAGCTTTGTGATGTTACCGATTTTCATACCAGCATTATTGAGCGTTGTGGATCGTATTCGTCGATTAGGAATAAAACACGTGGATAAGTAAGATAAAACAAAGACTTGTAAATATTAGTTAAGCGCAAGAAATCAACGTTTCTAAAATTGATTTCTTGCGCTTTTTATATCATGCCTCTTTGTTATGTATCTAACAAGAGCCTTATTGTATTATACGTGTACCTGCTTTTCCTTCTAACGCAGCTACTGCTTGATCCAACGAACAAATAATTGCCTCTTTACCTAGCTTTGCAAATTCAATAGCTGCTTGCATTTTTGGTAGCATACTACCTGGTGGAAATTGTCCTTCTGCAACGTATTGTTCGGCTTCTTCTATTGTAATTCGGCTTAATTTTTGCTCATTTTCTTTCCCGAAATTGATATAGACATTTGGTACATCTGTTAGCATCATGAAAACTTCCGCATTTACTTGTTGTGCAAGCTTTAATCCTGAACGGTCTTTATCAATCACCGCTTCAATACCCTGTAATTGACCAGTATCTTCACGATATACAGGGATACCACCACCACCGGATGAAATAACAATCGTATCATCGATTAAACGTTTAATTTCCTCTATACCATGAATCACTTGTGGTTCTGGTGAAGGTACCACGCGTCTGTATCCACGTCCGGCATCTTCTAACATCGTATAGCCTTGTTTTTCTAAATGGTTCGCTTCTTCTTCCGAAAAAAATACACCGATTGGTTTAGTCGGATTTTTAAATGCTTGATCCTCTTTATCGACTTCAACCATTGTTAACAATGTAACCACATTTGAAGTAATGCCTCGTTCATTAATATGGTTTTTTAAAGCTGTTTCCATCATATAACCAATGAAACCTTGTGATTCTGCGTTACAAACATGGATTGGTAGTGGTTCGACTACATTTTTAGCAGCTTCATTTTGGGCAATGATATTTCCCACTTGCGGTCCATTGCCGTGTGTAATGACAATTTTATGCCCCGCTTCTTTCATTTCAATCATATGACGAGTTGCAGACACTACATTTTTGAATTGATTATCATAAGTTGCTTCTTGCTTTGGCTGTAAAATTGCATTACCGCCCAATGCAATAACTACGCTTTTCCCCATTTCTTTCACTCCTTAGTTAACGACATGTAAATGCCATATAACGTATCCATCCCAGATGAAGAGCCAACTTCTATAAGACTTTTCATGCTTTCTAAGGATGGATCATGCTGTAATGCTGTAATCTTCGAACTAAATACACCATCTAAAGCACATGTTAAAAAGCGCTTACTGACAATGGTCGTTAACGGTTCCTTGATTAAAGCTTTTAAAGTTTCAAGATGTTTATGTTCAATAAAATTATTTAGAAAATGCCCGTACAATATGCCGACCAGTATATCGTCACCCGTTGGTGTCAAACCTTGTCCCCGTCCAATAAAATGACGGAATGTCTTCTCAAGATTTTGGGTTGGATCATGTAATCTATTGATCAAGTCCAACAGACGTGCTCGTTCAAAATCTGTTGATTCATATGATATAAATGAAATGCATTTGAAATTTTCTGTTAATCTATTTATATTTGCATGATTAAAATCCATATATAACGGTAGTATTTTTACATTAAACACCATTTCAAAACTGTTATGAAATAGACGATTATTGTGAAATGTTAATGTATCGCCTACCCTAATATGGGTCTTTATCGTTTGTTTAGTTTGATGATCAAGCAAGATGCCAAACGGAAATGTCCCATTTTCATCGGTACCAGCAAATATCAATTCACCATTTCTATCAACCATATTTAAACCTTTTTCAAACATACTGTGCACGGTAAAGGTGTTTCCTTCATTTAATAATTCAAGTGCGATTGGACCAACCGCACTTGCTTGTAAAATCATCCTTTAAAACCTAGCTTTTCAGCATATGCCGTGATGGCCTTCTCAAAACATTCGATTGGCGGATGGACTGTACCAGCACCAATTTGACCATAACCCGCAATTTTATGGGCAATCCCTGTATTGATGACTGGTGTAATTCCTGTTTCAACAACTTTCCGTGCATCGATGCCTAAACATGCGCCTTTGAAGTCCCAAGTTGGAATGACATAGTTCGGGTTTTCGCCGATACAAATTTCAGTCATTTGATTACTTATTTCAAGCGCATCATTAAATCCTCCTGTACCAACGAAGCGGGTAACTGCAGGTGCTGCAATCATCGCCATACCGCCAACACCGATTGTTTCTGTAATGGCTGAATCGCCAATATCTGTGTTAGCATCTTCTGCAGAATAACCAGTAAAGTATAATCCTTGCGGCGTATTAACAGGAGCCGTAAACCATTCGTCTCCCATCCCCGCAATACGGATACCAAAGTTTTCACCGTTTCGGCACATGGCAGTAACAACTGTACCGTGTTCAATCGTACGGGCTGCATCCATAATCGCTTTACCAGTCGCCATTGCAATATTTAAGAAAAATTGGTCCGTATCAGCTAAAAATTGGATTACTTCTGTACATTGTTCCTTGTCAACGTCTTCTAATGATGAAATGACTGGAGATAGTTCTTTTAAAAATGCCAGTGACGCTGCAATATTACGCTGGTGGAATTCATCACCCATTGCAATAGCTTTAGCAATCAATACGTTGACGTTCAAGCCTTCATCAAATGTTTTTAATGTTTTACTTAATACGGGACCTAATACATCTTTCATCCAGTGTAAACGGTCGATTACTTGCTCATTGTAGGCGCCAAAGCGTAATACTGCTCCAATCCCTTCGTTCATTTGACAGTACGCTTCGTTCCCACTTTCTTTGTTAACAACGACAAGTACTGGCATGTTAGGTGAAGTGATACCACCCATTGGTCCAACAGCATTCACATGATGACATGGAATGAATGTGATCTTATCGTTTTCCAGTAATTCACGTGCGGCATTTTCGTTATCTGCCCATCCTTCAAACAGGATTGCTCCAACACATGAACCTTGCATAGGATTTGTCATATTTTCGTATTTAATTGGAGGTCCGGCGTGTAATAACACGTAATCTTCTAATTCAGGAATCACAGACTTGGCAGGTACAACATCCGTTAAAAATGGTGCTGCTGCTATCATTTTCTGGATAACGGCTTCGTTCGCTTTATTTATTGTTCTGTAACCCATTAGATTGTACCTCCTTCATAATAGTTTAAGAATTGAAGTACTTTCATTAACTTCTCATCGCCACCAGCAATCGGACGCCAGTTAAATTGAACACACTCTGTGCCACTTTTTTGAACAGCCTCAGAAAAACTTTTCAGCCCAATATTGATAACACTTGGTTTCATATTAATTAAGGACATGATTTTCTCATCTACTGCTAAGTTTTCTTCTGTATATTCAAATTTCCGTACAACAACAATTGGTTGTTCCACTTTACCGCCTACAAGTTTGATAGCTGTGCGAACCATTTGATCGTTTGTCTGACAAATAATTGCGCCACTCTCTTGTAAGATGTCAATTTGTTTGTCGTAGCCTTGGATGTCCCGTGCTGTACCTACAACAGTTACAAGCACTGCAAGTTGACGACCATTTTGACGTGCATTGTCCAATAGACGTTTGATTGTTGGGGCTAACGCGCTGGCCATGTCTTCATGACCACCGTTGCCAATGACATTATCAATCATAATTACTGCTGTTTCTTGATCGTGCACAGATTTTTCAAGCATTGCGATACGATTTTCAGGATCAATCATCGGGTGTGGTTTACCTTTTGTATAAACATCATCACCTAAGTCAATGATTTCATGATTTTTTGTTTTTAAAATATATCCATCTTTCTTTTCTTCCGTTATTGTATCTTTGAAAGCGTCTCTCACTAGCATAGCTGCTTCAGATGCTAATGTACCGCCTGAGTAATAACCTTTAATACCAACTTGAGAGTCTTTTAATTGCACGTTTACATTCTCAACTGTTGTCGGTTTGAAATTTGGTTTGTCCCCATTTGATAATTGGACAGCTACAACCGCTGCCTCTTCAAGTGTATACGCATGATAGATGTTCGCTTCTTGATAGGAAGGTTTGTCACCTAAAAATAAGGTTACAACTGGTTTATCAATATTTCTTAATACATTTAATACTTTGCGCTGTACTTCCTCTGCAGGTGGTTTGGAGATCACAGTAATTACTTTTACTTTCGGATCTTGGTTTAACGCTTTGATAGTATCTAACATTGTGATGGCGCCGACTTCTGTCGATAAATCACGTCCACCTGTACCAATAGCGTTCGTTACACCTTTACCAAAGCGGTCAATGATTGTTGTCACTTCTTGAATACCTGTGCCTGAAGCACCAACAATGCCAATATCACCTTCGTTGACGATATTTGTAAATGCTAATGGAACCCCGTGTATAAGTGCCGTACCACAGTCTGGTCCCATTACTAATAATCCTTTTTCATGCGCTGTTTGTTTTAATCTCACTTCGTCTTCTTTAGCAACATTGTCGCTGAACATGAATACGTGCAAGCCCTCGTTCAATGCATTTTCCGCTTCCATTGCTGCATATTGACCAGGAATTGAAATTAACGCTAAGTTCGGATTGTTCGCAAGCTCCAATGCACGTTTCCAATTATGTGCTTCTTGGCCTTTAGACGCGTCTTGAGAATCAGACTCACCTTTTAATGCGATCTCTACCTCTTCTTTCACTTCGTCTACTTTTTCTTCCTGATCTGTATCTACAACGATAACGATATCATTTGGCTTGGCTTTTTCTAATTCATCCGTGCCTAAGCCAGACGATTTAAAAATGTCTTTGTTTGCCGGTGTTCCCATCATGATTGATACTTTGTTCACACCATCAATTGCAGATAACTTGTTTGATAAAAGCATTAACACGATGGAGTCCTTATAAGTGTTTTCTTTTATAATTGTATATAACATGATGTTCCTCCATTTTATTATTCTGCAAATCTATTTTTTCCGTGATAACGATCGAAATGTACATCGTCTGACACAAGATAGTTGTAAATGTCGTCTACGATTTCAATACCTTCCGTATCATATTCCTCACTTCTTAACTTACCGCGTTCACCTGGATAATAAATTTCTCCATAGCCCTCTGCCGCTTTCTGCACTTTTAATTCATCGAGCATCGTTGAAATTTGTCGTTTGAAAGCATCTAAATCTGTGAAATACGCAGGATTAATCACGATATGAAGTTGACCTAAATCGCGTCCTTTTGTTAAGTCTTGATACATGGAAGAAACATGTACACCATGAGGGACCCCAAGAAGACTTCCAGATAAAATATCCACCATCATCATCAAGCCATAGCCTTTTGGACCCGAGATTGGCAGGAGTGCATGAACATCTCTTGCATTCGTAGTTGGTGCACCCGTTGCATCAACCGCCCATGTATCTGGAATAGATTCGTTTTTACTTCTAGCATCTAGTATTTTGCCCCATGCTTGGACAGTTGTCGCCATATCAAATGTGATGATGCGGTCATCAGCAGATGGTGCACTAAATGCAATTGGATTTGTACCAAAATAAGGTTCAGTTCCTCCGAATGGCACGGCCATCGGATCTGATTGACACATACTTAAAGCAACCATATCTTGTTCTGCTGCCATTTCAACAAAGTAACCTAATGCACCACTATGCGAGATGTGCTTCATACCAACAACAGCAACACCCGATTTTTTGGCCATGTCAATCGCTTTTTCCATTGCTTGTTTTGCGATTTGGTGACCTGGACCATTATCCCCATCAAAAACAGCAGATGCTGGTCCTGTTTGTTCAAATGTGTAATTTGGATTTGCTGTAATACCACCTTTTGCAATTCGTTCAGAATAGTATTCAACACGGACAGCACCATGGGAGTGAATGCCTCTATGATCGGCGTATGTTAATACATCTGAAACATCATGTGCCGCTCCTTCATTTAATCCCGCTTTCATAAACTTTTGTTTCATTAAATTAAATAGTTCTTCCTTCGATACACGCATGTTTGTCAGCTCCTTCTCTTACATGAATAAAATATTTCGTCAGATTCTATAATCTAAAATTTAATGTTGAATTTCCTTTGTAACGGAGAATAAATGTGCTCCGCTTTATAAATCAATGTCTCTGTTCGCATCTTTTGAATAAATATATGAGAATGGTTCATCTAAACCAACTGCATAGGTAGCTTGTGGCACATACGCGCCCATAAAGATATAGTCTCCTTTATCAACTGGCATCCATTCGTTGTCTAAGTTATACATACCGCGTCCACTTAATACGTAAGCACCGTGTTCTTGAACATGTGTTTCAATATAACCGTGGGAAGCACCTGGTTTAAATGAAAGAATATGAATGTTCATGTCATAGCCGATTTCTTTTGGTAATAAGTCTTGGATTAATACTTCTTGCATCCCTTCATAGGCTTCTTGTTTAATGTTGTTCACATTACCTGAAATAACTTCTGGTGTATGCCCTTTTAATGGGTGCCCTTTAAGTGGCTGATAACGTTTTTTATATAGGAATAAGCGGCTATCTTCACCGTTATTATTATTTTCAAACGTCAACTGTAAATGTGGAGGTACATATAAGTACCCACCTTCCGTTAGTTCGTATTTTTTACCATCCGCATAAGCGTTGATATTGCCATAGACAACGTATACAAATGATTGAATACCATCACCAGCGAAACCAGTTGTGTTTCCGCCTTGGTTTTTTACTGTTATTAAGTAATCTACAAATCTTGCACCTAAACGTGGAGATCCTAAGATTGTTACGTCACAATCTTTAAAGCCAGGTACAACATTGTTGACTAAGCCGTCTGGTGTAATTAACGCGTAATTATCTTTTTTAATCACTGAACGTGTTTCTAATAAACCTTCTCTATATCCTTGATTTAGATTTATGTAACCCATAATTTCTGACTCCTTCACATTATTTATTCTTTATACGCTAGTTCAAACAATACATCTATCAATACTTCAATCCCCTTAACGAGGTCAGCTATCTTCGTTTCTTCATTTATATTGTGGCTAATTCCATCTATAGAAGGTACAAACAACATGGCTGTTGGAACATATTGTGCAAATATTTGTGAGTCATGTCCTGCACCAGATGGCATCACTTTATATTGATCACCTACATTATCCTTGGCTGCTTGTTCAATTATTTGAACGATTTTTTCATCCATCAATGTTGGTGTCTCATCCATCCACAAATGAATGTCATAAGTCATGTTATTTGCGGTAGCTACTGCTTTAATTTTGTCTTCGATTTCTGACGCAAAATCATTTAATAGTTGTTGATCAATATGACGACAGTCTACTGAGAATGAAATCTCTCCAGGAACTACATTTACTGTGTTTGGAACAGGTACGACATGGCCGAACGTTAAGACAAGTGGCTCTCCAACTTCTCTTGCACGTTTCGTTAAATCTGTGACAATTTCGCTATAGGCAACAACTGTATCGCGACGTAATGACATTGGCGTTGTGCCAGCATGATTCGCTTCGCCTTTTAAGTTGATTGTGTACCGTTTCTGGCCGACAATTCCCTTGACCACACCGATTGTTTTATTTTCTGTCTCTAATACTTTCCCTTGTTCAATATGCAATTCAACAAATGCCTTGATGTCATTACGAACGTCAGTAGTTTTTCGGTAATCAAAGCCTGATTCGCGCATCGCATCTTCGAACTTAATACCTTCAGCATCTTCAATTGTGTCGACATCCGATTTTTTAGCTAAGTTAAAGAAGTTTTTGCTACCCCAAAATGTGTAAGGGAATCGACTACCTTCTTCTTCTGCAAGCGATAATACTTCTAATGATCGGAGTGGTTGACCATATTTTTCTTTCAAATATTTAACAGCCACAAGTGCAGATAAGATACCGAATTGCCCATCAAGATGACCACCTTCAACAACTGTATCAATATGTGAACCCGTTAAAATCGTTTCTCCCGGATATTTACTTCCCACAAGTCGACCAGATAAGTTACCGATATCGTCGAAACGTGCTTCAAAGCCTTCTTCTTTAAATGTTTTTTCCAGCTCACGAACGGCAGTATTCCATTCTTGAGAATATAGCAGACGTGTAATTCCACCTTGTTGTAAACCACCAAAACTGGTGAATTTCTTATCTAACAATTCAAAAGTCGATTGAATATCCATTACTCTTTCACTCCTTCCTCTTAATTCACTTTTATTATAGGTCCTTCCTCACAACCATTCATTGACAGAACGAACAATAATGGATGGACTTTTTATGCATTATCAACAAATTATATTTTTATATGGAGCAATTGAATTTTTCCAGATAATACGAAGGCATGCGAGCAGATTAAAGTTGCTTGTATCATATCCTGACAACAAACAAAAACCACATAGTAAATCAATGAGAAAACTCAGATTTACCATGCGGTTTATTCATTTTCAAATCATTATAGGAAAAATGATAAGCAAAGTGTCATGATACATACGAGAAGAAGTAACCCTAAGCTATATCGTAATGTATATTGAAAGATTTTTGATTCATTCCCGGTCTGATTAACGGCTGCTGCTGCAATAGCAATAGACTGTGGTGAAATCAATTTTGCTACGCTTCCTCCAGCTGTATTGGCTGCCATCAGCAATCCTGGCGAAATCCCGATTTGCGTTCCAGTTACTACCTGCAAGCTACCAAATAGAGCGTTATTATTAACAACAGATCCCGTAAGAAAGACACCAATCCAACCTAATACTGGGCTCACAAATGGAAAGAAGTCACCCGTTTTTGCCAGCGCCAGTCCTAAAGATGTACTAAGTCCAGAAAAATCAGATAGATTTGCGAAAGCCATGACAAGAACGATCGTAAAAATCGGTAACCACAGTTCTTTAATGGTGTCACCTAGTAAATTTACGGTTTGTTTTATATTTAACGCAGGAAATAGCACACTGGTTAAAATGATTGACAATAAAATCGCCGTTCCTGTTGCAGAAACAAAGTTAAGTTGTAAGATGGCTGGCATAGAATTTGCTTCTGTTACGATCGGTGGTGTACGAATGATTTCATCATGTAGTCCAGGAATTTTCAAAGCTATAGTTGTAAAATCCAGTGCACCACCATCTGCGAATAAATTTTTAAATGCAGGGAAGCTCCAAACAGCTATGACACCGGTAAGTAAATAAAATGGTGACCACGCTACCAAAATCTCTTTCATAGTATATTTTTTTAAAGTACCTGTTACTTCTACCCCAGGTTCATGATAAATCGTTTTAGGTTGCCATTTTCTTAAAAATGCGGCTAACACCACCATACTAATTAAAGATGGAATAATGTTCGCAAGCTCAGGCCCTATAGTAGCAATCGTTAGTAGTTGCAGCACTGAAAATACACTACTGACAAGAAAAATAGCTGGGAATATTTCTTTTATTCCTTTGAGGCCATTTAAAATAAAGATGAGGAGGAATGGTACAAGAAATGAAATCAACGGTAAAATCAATGCCGTCATTCTTGAAAGCTCTAATGTTTCCATACCTCCAACTTCGGCACCTGTAATAACCGGAATTCCAACTGTACCGAATGCACCTGTAGAGGCATTGGCGATGAGGCAAAGTCCAGCTGCTTTTATTGGATGAAAACCAAGAGTCACCAGTAATGCTGCACAAATAGCGATGGGAACACCTAATCCTGCCGCTCCTTCCAAGAAGGCATTAAAACAAAAGCCAATGAGCAATAATTGAAGTCTTTGGTCCTCTGTAATATTCGCTATACTACCACGTACAATTTCAAATTTACCGGTTTGTACAGAAATCTTATACAACCATACAGCCATAATGACGATATAACCGATTGGCCAAAGTGCTTTGCCTGTTCCGAGGAGAATTGCCCCGAAGGCTTTAGCGATCGGCATGTCGAAGACTCCGACTGTAATGATAATAGTTGCACCTAAAGTTAATACGGCTGCATAAACCCCTTTTAATTTAAAGATTGTTAAGCTTAGTAGAAATAGAAGAATAGGAAGAAAGGCTATTATTCCGCTTACTATTTCGTTTCCAAGTGGATTATATTGTTGATACCACATCGTTGTCACTTCTTTCTAAAGTAGTTAATTTCAAAAATAATTTAGATATTCCTCAGCTGATATGTACATATCTACTAGATTTGTAGCATTATCCTTCAACAGCTATTATTATGAGCTGCTCTATTTACTTGTACGAAGTCGTAATTGTAAATAAATGAATTTTGGCATGCTCCCTCGCTGTCACGCTCTTGTCAAAAAACGAAGTATTTCGTTGAATACTCCGAATTTGTTCACATAATTCTCCTTTGATATTTTGAAATAAAGGACTATACGTATAATAACCTTCAAGAATAGTATACAATCAGATTTATAGGTTATCCTTGTAGCATCTTACATATTTAACTTTTATTTTGGCTTTTTCTAACAAAGATAAAGGAGATGATACTTGTGACAACATTAAAAGAAATCATGTCTGTCCAACAATTTTCTGATTTAACATTGTTAAATGGTGAAGGCGATTTAGAAAGAGAAGTAGAAATGGTCGATATTACAGAAACGCCTGATATCAAAAATTTCACAGCACCACACTCATTTATCGTTACAACGGGTATGAATTATCAGCACGATCAATCCGGATTAATTGATCTCATTCGAGAATTAAATGATATACAAGTTGCTGGCATAGGTATTAAATTATCCCGATTTTTAGAAAAAATTGACGATGAAGTGATAGAATTTGCGAACAAATTAAAATTCCCGATTATCAGAATCCCCGAAAGTTGGAATCTTGGATCGATCACTCATCATATTTCATCCTATATCTTGGATGAAGAAACTGAAAAATTATATTTTGCTTTAGATATCCAACAAGAATTAAATACAATGCTTATGAGAGGTTTAAGCTTGGAAATGATGATTGAACGGATGAGTAGGCTCCTCCGTGTCCCTGTGATGCTATTAAATCCTTTTTATCAAATTAAATCGATGAGCCATCACTTCCAAGAACACTCAGAACAGATTCAAAAAAATCTTAGTTACTTCAAAAGATCTTTAAATTCCAAGCACATTCCACCTAATAATCGTGCATCTTTTCAAGAAGAACATATTATATTTGAGGTGCCCGCTTTTAAATATTTCCCATATTATCTAATGGTTTCAAATGTCAATACGCTCACCTATCCATTTAGTTTGCTAGCAATAGAACAAGCCGTAAATACACTTAGTCTCGCAATTTATAAAAATAGTAAAGTTAAAGAAGCGGAACAACAAGAGGTGAACCGATTTTTCGAAACACTCATGTCTGAACATCCTGATAATCTTATGTCAGTCAAGCAGCATCCTGAGTTTTTGAAAAAGCATCATATCCAAACATCAAACTTCTACCAGGTGATAATTTGTGCGATTGATAAAGAGAAAAATGTAGAAAATAATATCTATTTGAATGAGCGCTATCAAATGACTTTTGAATGGCTAACACATAAGTTGATTGACATTGATCCGTCTATCAGTTTATATATGTCTCCAGGTAATCATCGGTTTACGATACTCTTACAAACTAAACATCAATATTATTTAGATTACTGCAAGTATCTTCAAAAAGAGTATAAAAAATTATTTAATAGCACACTTTCATTTGGTATTGGTAATGAGGTCACTGAATTCTCACAGTTACCGCTCTCTTATTTCGAAGCGAATGAAGCTTTTGATCATAAGTCTGAAAGCGGTGAAGTTGGATTTATAGAGCTCTATAAATCCAAAAGTGTGGAAGAATTATTACAACTCATTCCGGCCAATAAATTAAAACCGTTTATCACGTACACATTAGGTTCCTTAGCTTATCCAAAAACAACGAAAGAGAAAGAACTAAAACAAACTTTAGAAATTTTTTTGGCGAACCATTGTGATCTTACAAAGACATCTGAAGATTTATATATCCATCGTAATACGGTAAAATATCGTATTAAAAAATGCGAAGAAATTTTAGGTCAGCCAATCGATGCTCCTGATACTTCATTGGATATACGATTAGCATTATTTGCATCAGAGAAAATAACATTTTAAACCTAAAATCCCGCTAAAAAGCTGTTAAGAATGCTTTTTAGCGGGATTCTATTTGAATGAGTTATATGAAAAAGCTTACGCAGCGAAAGCACAAAGATTCTTCTAAAACTTATTTTGTCGGTACGCTTGCTTTCCCTCCTCTACAAATACAGAGGATTCGCACACAATTTATTAAAAATAAAAAGTAGTTGCTATTTAAACTGTCCTATAATTTCTTAAATTTACAAAATGTGTAGAGAATTAACTCTGGCTTTTTTTTGATATTTTGCAAACCGAATTTTTAACTAAAGCACTTAGTTAGTATAAATATTTTCTCATAAACTCTTGGATTAATAACTAGTGGATTACCTTATTTATTTTTTCCTAGTATTGTTCAGTTAAAATAATTGAATATTAAAAAGTCGGTCTAACAAACATTATAATTCAAAGATATTATCAAGAAACATTTTCCAATCTATTTCGTCATCTAATTTGAAAAGGGGTGATATCTATTATGATCGGTTTACTTAATATTGGAAGCCTTGTACTTGGAGTAATAGCACTTCTGTTACCAATTAGTAGTCTTTTGAATACGAATAAGCAACTACGCAATTATAGATTAATTATTTCCAGTTTAAGTCTCAGCGCCTGTGCTATATCGATAAGTTTCCAATTATTTTATAATCATCATCTAGTTGAGATTGAGGATTGGTCTGCTCTTATGGATACAACTAGTAGTTCGGTACTTGCTGTAACCTTCTTATTAATCAGCACGATTCTATTAAATGCACTAACAATAATTATTAATCGTGATAAAACAGCTTTATAAAATTAGGCTGTTTTCGTAAGATTTGTTGCCAGTAAATATAGGGCCTCATTATATAGAAAGCTATCGGAAAGGAACAGTTGATKAATTATACCAAAAATAGGAAATATATAATAGGAAATAAATTTCATATAGAGGTGGAATTATATGCCTAAAATTGACAATATGTTAGCAATTCTATGGATGCTTCGTTCAGGTGAAAAAATTACTGCAAAACAAATTTCAGAAAAGTTAGAGATGAATATAAGGACTGTGTATCGTTATATAGATACAATTTCAACAAGCGGCGTACCTATAATTTCAGAACCAGGACATAACGGTGGATACACTTTATTGAATAATTTTATTGAGGCTCCTCTTTTTTTTGATTTTGAGGAACAAACTTCACTTTATCATGCTGCTGTTTTTGCAGAAGAAGCTGGATATTATGGTGGTGAAGCACTAAATAGGGCTATTTCAAAGCTAAGCAAATATTCAAATCAAGAGCAGGAAACAAAGATAAACCAACATTTGACCAGTCTTGAAGTAATAAGTCGATTAAATTCCCTCTCTATGGAACCTTTCTTGAAGGAGTTGGAGCAGGCCGTAGCTAACGGATACTCTTTAAAAATTCTTTACCATAAAAGTGGCGAAGATCAATCAAAATATAGATTGGTTGATCCGTACAGAATTATTTATTGGAATAATAAGTGGTATGTGATTGGATTTTGTCATCTTAGGAATGATATCCGTAGTTTTAGAGTAGATCGAATTGAAAGTCTAATGCTAACCGAAAATAAGTTTAACCGGCCAGAAAATTTTTCAGCACGTGACTTTTTTATGAAAAACCTCCTTCCAACTATAGAAGATAAGGAAGGGATTATTTCTTTAGTTATTAATGGAAATACAAGGACGTTGGATGATATTTGCCAACATTGGTTTTTAGGACATTATTTACAAGAACGGACTTCAAATCAAGCAGTTTTTCTTCTTGAAAAGGATATGATACATACATATGTACCTTATTTACTTTTACCGTACGGTAAATCTATTAAAGTTATTGAGCCAATAAGTCTTAAGAAAAGACTTATTGAAGTTCTGTCAGAATTAATAAAATTTCATCAAGTATGATAACTTCCCTGACGTTAACTGTCAGGGAAGTTATTTTATAATAGGCTATATCAATTGTGATTGGAGTGTTATTGGATGCAAACAAAAAAAGTTTATCTTTATGTTTTTAATACAATGTCAGACTGGGAATATGGATATTTAATTGCTGAACTAAACTCAGGAAGATATTTCAAAAAAGATTTAGCACCTTTAAAAGTAGTTACAGTAGGAGCTAATAAAGAAATGATTACTACGATGGGAGGACTGAGCATAAAACCAGATATTTCCCATGATGAATGTACACTTGAAAGTAAGGATCTTTTAATTTTACCTGGAGGAACTACTTGGAGAGAAGATATTCATCAACCTATCTTAAAAAAAATTGGCGAAGCTTTAAAGCTTGGTACTATTGTTGCTGCAATTTGTGGTGCAACTGAGGCCCTTGCGAATATGGGATACTTAGATTCTAGAAAACACACAAGCAATGACTTAGAGTATATTAAAATGGTCTGTCCTAATTATAAAGGAGAAAAATTTTATGAGATGAGACCTGCGGTAACTGGTGAGAATTTGATTACTGCATCAGGAGTAGCACCTCTAGAATTTACGATGGAAGTACTGAAAAAATTAGATGTATTTGCACCCGACACATTACATTCATGGTATAACCTAAGTAAGACTCATAAACCTGAATACTTCTTCCAGTTAATGAATTCAATAAATAGCTGAGCTAAAAAATCAACTTAGCAGTTTTATATTAGTTCAAATAAAAATAATGAAGTAACTGAAAAGCTCACTTTCTCTATTTTGTTTTTCAGAGAAGTTGGGCTTTTTAATTTGGAATTTCCTTATCGCTGTAAATCCGCATTTTCCTGACGGTACCCCTAAATTCATTTGATAACCCTCTCGCTAATCTGCCTGTAAATGTCTTGGTCAATACTGTTTCTTGAAAATGTCCTTCTATCAATGCTCTTTTGTATACTTCATTGGCACCACTTTCATCGCAACAAATAAATGCAGTTCCTAATTGAACAGCACGTGCCTTTACCAAAAGAATTTTCGTTTATTGAAACGCAATTTATTTCGCATTTAGATAGCCCCTCTATATCATTGATGCATTTCGAAAAAATGATATCAAAATTAAATGGAAAAATTAACAATTAACAGCTACAATCTATACGAAAACAGCCTTATTTTTTTGATTTTCCTATCAATATTTTAAGGGACAGAAATATTTTGATGACAATCACAAAGCTACCTATCAGCGGGATCTGGGGAAAATCTCCACTGATAGGTAGTTTTGCTTTATTCACTAGTTAGGGGATGGGTTGTTTTTTTCTCTTTTAACATAACTACAAGGAAGAATAAAATCGCTGCTGCTGCAAGAAGTATGGCTGCAATATAGAATGCTAATACCTTGGAGCCAGTGATGTCACCAATGTAACCAGTGAGCGTTGGCGCAACAACAGATGAAGTCATACCAAAGAAGTTAAAGAAACCTAATGCTTTAGCAACTGAATTTGATGATACTGAATCAGTTACATATGTGATTAAAACTGGATCAATGGCAAGTTTACCTAATAAACCGTATAAGATTAGTGCAGCATAGAGCACTGCAGGGTTAGGCGCAAACACGGTTAAACTAATTGTAACGGCTGCACCAATTAACAAGAATAAAATTAATTTCAGACGCATATGCGCATTTTTATCAATATATTTAGAGAATATTAATGCACCAGGTACTGCTGTGACTGCCACTAAAGCAGCTACATATCCTACTGAACCTTGTTCGAATCCTTTTTCTGCGACAAGGAATGATGGTAACCATGTCACAATCATGTAATAACCATAACATGTTGCGAAATAAACAAAATAAATAACTAATTTTTTGGGCGAAAATAAATCAATGCTTTGAGATTCTGTGTCTTGTGTTGTTGTATTCTTATCTTCAGATGTTTCATTTGTAGCAGTTTTTTTGTCTTGTTTAACAAACAAAGCAAATACAAATGTTACTGCTATTATTAGGATGGCTGTCATATAAAGCATGTAATTCCATTTGATTTCAAGACCACCTACTAACACAGATGAACCTATTAAACCAATTACCATACCTAATGCAGAGCCACTATTTATGATTGCGTTAGAAAAACTTTTTTTATCTTTTGGCATATGTTTAGCTGATAAGGAGAATGCTGCGCCATAGTATGAACCAGTCGAAAGACCTGCCAATAAGGCACCAATATACACTTGCGTGATTGTCGAGCTTGTTCCAATTACGAATGCTGCTAATGCAAAAATGATAAATGCAGGGATTAATACTCGTTTTTGACCAAATTTATCAACGAGTATTCCTGATGGAATTTGCATACCTGTATAGGCAAAGAAATAAATAGAAGCAACAAGACCTACTTGTGTATCGCTAATGTTCCCTAGTGATTCTTGAATTTGCGGGTATATTGGCGTAAGTATTGTTCGATAAATCCAAATAACTACCCAACCTAAACACAGTGTTACAATTATTTTTTTGTAATAATTCGGGTCATTTTTAACTGTTTGTCCCATAATATGACACTCCTATTTTTCGTTTTTTTACTTATGTATTGCTTACGTTAATTTTAGGTTATGAGTAAGTAAATAACATTGTTCACTTTTAACAAAAACAGAAATGGATTTGCACATTTTAGACAAAAGCGTATACTTAAAATTTTTATAAAAGTATGACTTATGGTATTCTCGCTAAATGATCTCTACGCAGTACTTTTGCACCTTCGATTACTCTCTGCACAGCAAGGAAGGTGCAACAAACAAAAAATAAGCCCGATTACCCTTAAGGTTATCGGACTGACCTATATTTACAGTGCAACACATTATAATATAAAGTTTTAATGAGGTATGACAATTTATAATGATGGCATGAAAGATTCCCCCTTAGTAGATATTGCATCTAAAAGGAGGAATCCTTCTTTCTTACTATGAAAACTAGTTAATCAACAGACGTGCTATTTCACTTAATGATGTTTATGCGGAATAAAGCCGATTGGTGTTGGACCCGCAATCCCTAACATAACAAAATCTTTATCAGAACTATTAGTCATTCCGTGCTTTTCACCCGCACGTGCAACAACAACATCTCCAGCTTTAATTTGAACCATTTCACCACACTCTGGATAAAAATCTGCTGTTCCTTCTACAACAATCCAAATATCATCAGCTTTCTCGTGCGAGTGAATTGGCAAATCTTGTCCTGGATGCATACACCAAACAGCTCCTACAGTATTAGGTGTTTCATAGAAAATATGTTTTGTCGCTTCTTCTTCTTTAAACTCTTGAATATCTGGCCAATGGAAAATACGATTTTTTAAATCTTTTCTTGCTATTTTTTTTAATGTCATTGTATTTTCTCCTTGTTTCAAATTTCCAAAAAACCCTACATTAATTTAGCGTTTAATAATATTTTTGGGTTTACCCTCTAAGAATGCTGTAGTGTTATCGAATGCAATTTTCGCACGCAGTTCCATCGCTTCATCAGTAAAGAACCCTACGTGTGGTGTTAAAATTATATTTTTGGCGTGTAATAGTTTATAGTCTCCAGGTATAGGCGGTTCCATATCAAATACGTCGATACCGGCTCCTGCAATTTGCCCTTCATTTAATGCATCCGCCAATGCATCATTATCAACAATTGGGCCACGTGCACAGTTAATTAAAATGGCTGATTCCTTCATTAACTGTAGTTTTTCTTTAGAAATTAATCCTTTCGTGCTTGGTAGTAATGGAATATGTAATGACACTATATCAGATTGTGCTAATAACTCATCTAATTCCATATACTCGATACCTAGATCTTTAGCTTCTGGCTTTCTGCTAGATTGGTCTGAAGCGATTAAGTTTGCACCAAATGCTTTAAACAATCGAGCAGTCATTAAACCAATTTTACCTGTACCGATCAAACCAACTGTTTTACCTTTAATCTCACTACCTTGGAATGCCCCTGGGAAATTATCGGCACGATTTTCCCTATCTCCCTTAGTAATGCGACGATACACATCTAATACTAAGCCAATAGTTAATTCTGCAACTGCTTGATTCGCATAACCAGCTGCATTACATACCATAACATCTTGGTTTTTAGCTTGAGTGATACCTACATGATCAACACCTGTAAAGGCAACATTGATTAATTGTAACTTGTCATTTTGATCAATTACTTCTGTAGGATAAGGATTATTCGCAATCATAATAACATCTGCACCTTCACTACGACTTGCTAATTCTGCACAATCAGTTGTTTTCTCGGTGTAATAAACAAACTCATGACCGCCTTGTTTAATTGGTTCCGCTAATTTTTCAATGATCGAATCTGGAACATTTAATGGTTCTAATAATTTTACTAACATACAATCCATTCCCTTCTATTATATTCGAATGCGTCTGTTGATTAACTAGTGACCATAGTTAGAAAAGAGAAAATCACACTTCGTTTTTTTGTTTTGTATACTTCACACAAAAAATGAAGCATTTACAATGATTGACACTCCTTTTTTTTTTTTATTTTTATATCTTTTCTTAATCTGATTGTAGGATACGAGTTATTAAATAACATTGTTCACTTTTAACAAAAATACAAACGACATTACATATTTATAACAAAAGCTTTCATGCAAATTAAAAAATCAGCCCAAAGATTATCGGACTGATTCGTTACATTATAAGTATATTTACCACACATTGTTCTTTGTCTACATCTTTAGGCAATCGATGCTCCTTTATTAAGGTCACCATTTTACACCTCTACAGATTTTCCGAAAGAGAAAGCCCATGCAGGGTGAACCCCGTCTTTAGACATGGGATGAAAGTGAGGTCAGACAAGAGGTAACGTTTGCTATTTAAAGTGTCTGAAAGTTGTTATCCTCAATGATAGACAAGTAAAAGTCTTTAAAACATGCTCGTTCATTGAAAATTGGATATTGTATAAGGTTCGATAGCCTAATTCATGCTATCGGTAAAACTATATGTGTCGTCAAGAAAAAATGCTTCAGTATCTTTGGTTTTGATTTTAGTAGACATAATATAATTATTCTCTAATAAAAGTTGAATGATGAGTTATGAAGATTAGAGGCTTACCATCGATTATTAGTTATGAATACTATAGTTTTCTTTGTATTTTAGTCGAAGAGCAGCTGCTATCCATCATCTTTTGGTGCTTTTGGTATATTGTTAAAACAACAATGAAGGGTATGTACATAGAGGGATATGTATTGATTTAAGCTCTTTCTACTCTTACTACAATACAGATTTTGCTTCGAAACACTGATTAAATGTCCTGGGATACAATGACGTATAGGCGTATATCAAGGCAGGAAAAGAACGTTCACCCCTTTCTTTAAATTGCAAACGTATTAATTAGTTGATGTAGTAGATAGGGGCATTTATGGTACAAAAAGAGGATAGATAGAGCGAATTTCTTCAAGCTCTTCTATCCTTTTAATTTCTATACATATAATGTGTGACCATATATAAGAATACACCATTTAAAAATAGTTTCAGCTTATATCTCGACACTTAATAAAACATTCCAACCTCTGTGATATTCTTTACTATTTAGCTAACGCCTTCATATCTGCCGCAATCGTCTCAACTGGTACATCTGTTGTAGCGTTATAATCCTTCACAACAATTCCATCGGCATTAACTAAGTAATACCTTCCCATATGTATAACTTGGTCAGAATTAGGATCATTCTTTACTACTGAATTAAACGATTTCATTGCAAACTGTTCAATAAACTTTTGATCGTAGCCAGTTAATAGTTGCCATTTACTATCATCGGGCACTGAATACGTTTTTAAATAATTCGTTAAAACTTCTGGCTTATCAACTTGAGGATCAACACTAAAAGCTACAATTTGATAGTTTTCCACGCCCTTATCCTGAAGTGCCTTTTGAACCTCTGTCATGTTATACGTCATTGGTGGACAAATGGAATTACAATTAGTAAAGATGAACATCACTAACGACGGCTTGCCTTTAATATCATTAAGGCTAACCTTTTCATTTTTTTGATTTGTAACCGAAAAATCCTGTACTTCTATATTCATTTCAGGTTCAAATTTATAACTTCCACAAGCAGTTAGAATGCTACTTAATGTTAGTATCAACACGAGCATGACACTGTTCTTTTTCATTTATTTGCTCACTTCCCTTCAATTTACCATCGTTGTTTATTGTATAAATTATAGTTACTGAATACAAGATATGAGCTTATCCTTTCATTTTTTTATGTCCATTCAATGTATATTGTACGATTTTGGTATATTAATATCCTGTATTTTCTAGACAATTCACACTTTTTTAAAAATTTTTTAAAGCTGTTTTTTACTATTTCGGTTATTTCCCAAGGCAACATATCATTGTTATATAACAAAGTGTTTTTGCTTTTCAGGCAAATCCACCATATAATGACACAATATTAAATTCTCAAAAATTCTCTTTCACGTTCAAATTTTCTCCTACATTCGAAATTATCATCATTAAACTATTAAAGGAATATTATTCTTGTAGAAAATATCATTCTCTTTCATACGGATTATTTCTATTAAATCCTTATTATTTCTATGTTATTTCCACATTCTGAAAGTAATTAAAAATTATAAAAACTCAAAATTTAGTATTGCATTATAAGAATCTTCCCCATAAAATAAGTGAATATAACGACGAGCCATAAAGAAATATGTCGTTTAAAACAGAAATATATCACTTTAGGGGGAATAATAATGGCAAACATTTCTGGGGACAAAAATATAGATTCAGTTGACTATAGTGCAATTGAAGCTATGGAATCGTTCAATAACTTCGTGAAAAAGAAAAATACCTTCCTTTTCTCGATAACAGCAGTATTTTTAACACTATATATTTTGTTACCAATCCTTGCTTTCCAACCTGTACTACAACAAAAATTCTTCGGAAATATTACGGGTGTTTGGGTATATTCAGCAGGATTATTCATTATGACAATCGTTCTTTGTACAGTATATGTGAAAAAAGCTGCTTCATTCGATAAAGCTGCAGCAGCAGTACTAGCTGAGTATCAGGCGAAAGGTGGAAAATAAATGAACTTAGTATCCGTTGGTTTCTTTTTAGCAATCGTTGGTTTGACACTTGTTGTAACATATATCGCAGCGAAGCGTACGTCTTCTGCGGCTGATTTTTATACAGCTGGCGGTGGTCTTAAAGGTTGGCAAAATGGCTTTGCAATCGCTGGTGACTACTTATCTGCCGCAGCATTTCTTGGAGTGTCCGGTGCGATTGCATTAACTGGTTTTGATGGCTTCTTCTTCTCTGTCGGCTATGTAGTAGCTAACTTAGTTCTTCTTTATGTAATTGCTGAGCCTATGCGTAACTTAGGTCGTTATACTCTAGCAGATATGCTTACTGCCCGTTTTAATGAAAAACGTATTCGCGGGGTTGCTGCGTCAGGAACAATTATCATCGTCATACTTTATATGATTGCACAATTAGTAGGTGCAGGTGCCCTTATTAAATTATTATTTGGTATTGAGTATTGGGTTGCAGTGTTAATTGTAGGTGTTATGATGACTACTTATGTATTATTCGGTGGAATGACAGCTACTTCTTGGGTGCAAATTATTAAAGCTAGCCTTCTTTTATTCGGGACAGGCGTATTAGCTACATTAGTATTAATTAAATTCGACTTCTCTCTTATGAAAATGTTTGATACAATCGCCACTGATCATGGCGAGAAATTCCTTGTACCAGGGATGAAATATACAAGTTCAATTGATTCGGTTTCAATGATGATGGCTCTTGTTTTAGGTACATCTGGGTTACCTCATATTTTAATGCGCTTTTTCACAGTTAAAGATGCCAAAACTGCTCGTTCTTCTATTTCATGGACGACTTGGATTACAGCTATTTTCTTCTCATTAACTATTTTCTTAGGCTTCGGAGCATTAAATTTTGTAGGGATCGATAAAATTCTTGCTGAAAGTAAAGCTGGTAACACGGCAGCCCCACTTCTTGCTAATTACTTGGGCGGAGATGTGTTAATGGCATTTATCGGTGCAGTAGCATTCGCAACCATTCTAGCTGTTGTATCGGGCTTAGTTTTAACAGGAGCTTCTGCGATTTCCCATGATATTTATGGAGAAATCATTAAAGGTGGTAAATTAACAGAAAAGCAACAAGTTGTAGCTGCTCGTACTGGATCGATTTCTATTGCTATTGTATCCATCATCCTTGCACTATTTGCGCAAAACTTGAATGTATCGTTCTTAGTATCCTTTGCATTTTGTATCGGCGCTTCAGCAAACTTACCAGTTATTCTTTACACAATTTATTGGAAAAAATTCAATTCAACAGGTGCTATAACAGCGATGTTAACTGGTTTAGTATCATGTTTAGTTTTAGGTGCCATGGGGCCAAATGTTTGGAGTCCTGTTGAAGGTGCGGCAATCTTTGTTGGCAACCCTATCGTACCGTTAGCAGTTCCAGCGGTCATTACAATTCCGCTTGGCTTTATCGCAGGTTATTTAGGCACTGTTCTATCTTCTAGCAAAGTTCCACAGGAAGAAGCAGACCGTATTTATAAGGAAATTCGCGTGAAAGCAAACACAGGAGTATCCGTTTCTGATATCTCTCATTGATCGCTTTCTGCAATCCAATAATTGTAAAAGGATATTTCAAACGTCCTATCTATCATAATAAAAATATCAAGTTAAAAAACTCGATTTTTCATCGGGTTTTTTAACTTTTTATTTAAAGTATTTACCAATTTACTTATCGAACAATACTATTCTCTTTCAAAAAAAACCGATTTTCACTGAGTAAATAGTGTTTATTTTTTTATAAAAATTCATTTCACTCTGGACATTTCAACCATATTTCTCGCTCGGAAATCAAGAATTGACCTAACTTCGTTTATTTATCAGAATTTTCCAAAACGCTTATATTTCTTGAATTTGTCGTTTATATTCTCTTTAAAGACTATTTTTACAAAAACTATTTTTTCATAATTTTTTCTGAAAAGTATTGCAATTTTGTGAACTGTCTCATAAAATGAAGATGTGAATTCACTAAACTAGCAAAATTAAGTCTTTAAGCAGTAAAAATAAACACAAAATGGGGAATGTTAATGGGGAACAATCAAGGCAATAAGAGCATCGTGATTGACTATGATGCAATTGCAAATCAAGAATCGTTTAAAGCACTTGTGCGAAGAAAGAAATCATTTCTTTGGTCAATGACTGTGTTCTTTTTAGCAGCATACATGTTGCTACCAATTCTTACTTCGTACACGAAAGTACTACACCAAAAGGCATTTGGGGAAATTACTTGGGTGTGGGTATATTCAGCAGGGCTATTCATCATGACTTGGTGCTTATGTCACTTATATGTAGCAAAAGCAAATAGCTTTGATAAAGAGGCAAAGGCGATTATCGCTGAGTACGAGAACGGAGGTGGCCGCCGATGAATAACGGAATGAGTTTTACAGCCATATTCTTCTTCGTAGCCATTGTTGGTTTAACATTAGTTATTACATGGTGGGCATCAAAACGAACTTCTTCTGCAAGTGATTTCTATACTGCAGGCGGTGGGTTAACAGGCTGGCAAAATGGACTAGCCATCGCTGGTGACTACTTATCAGCAGCATCTTTCTTAGGGATCGCCGGAGCAGTTGCATTATTTGGATTTGATGGATTCTTCTTCTCTATCGGTTATTTAGTAGCTTACTTAGTGGTTTTATATATCGTAGCTGAGCCATTACGTAATCTTGGTAAATTTACATTAGCTGACATGATCACAGCGCGTTTTGATAGCTCTAAAGTTCGTGGTACAGCAGCTTTAAGCACTATTACAATTGTATTATTCTACATGATTGCACAACTAGTTGGTGCAGGAGCACTTATTCAATTACTTTTAGGAATCGACTATTGGGTTGCCGTTTTAATCGTAGGCTTCATGATGACGACTTATGTACTTTTCGGTGGTATGACTGCAACATCTTGGGTACAAATTATTAAAGCTTGTCTTTTAATGTTAGGTACAGTTATTATTTCATTCTTAGTATTAAAAGAATTCGGCTTTAGTATTGCAACGATGTTCAAAGAAATGGAAACTGCAACTGATAGCGGTGCAGCTTATTTGAACCCAGGTCTTAAATATCAAAATGGTATTGATACTATTTCAATGTTAATCGCTTTAGTTTTAGGTACAGCTGGTCTTCCACATATCCTAATGCGCTTCTTTACAGTAAAAGATGCGAAAACTGCTCGTTCTTCTGTAATTTGGGCTACTTGGATTGTTGGTATTTTCTACATTCTTACAATCTTCTTAGGCTTCGGTGCAGCTAAATTCGTTGGTAAAGAAGATATTATTGCTGCAAACGCTGCTGGTAACATGGCTGCTCCACTTCTTGCAGAAGCACTTGGTGGGGACATTCTATTCTCATTCGTATGTGCGGTAGCTTTCGCAACAATCTTAGCGGTAGTAGCTGGTCTTGTACTTTCTGGCGCTTCTGCCCTATCACATGATATTTACGGTCAAATCATTAAAAAGGGTAAAGTTACAGAGAAAGAGCAAGTACTTGCAGCTCGTATAGGTTCTATTACAATCGCTATAATTTCAATCCTTTTAGCACTTGGTGCACAAACATTAAACGTAGCGTTCTTAGTATCACTTGCATTCTGTATTGCAGGTTCAGCTAACTTACCTGTAATCATTTATACAATCTACTGGAAACGCTTTAATACAGCAGGTGCTATTACGGCAATGTTAACAGGTTTAATCTCTGCTTTAGCTTTAGTTGCAGTTTCACCAAACCTATGGAATCCAGTTGAAGGAAAAGCAATTTTCGTTGGTGATCCGTTAATTATGTTAACAAACCCAGCTATAATCTCTGTACCACTTGGCTTCCTTGGAGGTTTCATCGGAACATTGCTTTCTAAGGAATCAGATGCTAAGAAATATCGTGAAGTGGAAGTTAAAGCAAACACAGGTATTTCTGTACAGGACGTATCTCACTAATAATATAACAAAGACCTCGTAAGTTAATAATACTTACGAGGTTTTACTTTTTCTTAGCTTTTTGCCCAAGCGGCTCATCAGACGCCCCCAGGAAGCTTTGCTCTGTGCGAAAGCGTAGCGACAGCAACAAAAAAGCGCACAGATGGAACGGAAATCAATCCCACGTTATGATATATTTAGAATAACGAGGAGGAATGACAATGACACAATCAAAAGCAAAAAAGAAGCGCTCGCATATCAAGCGTACGAAAGGGAAAGACGTTGAAAAAAATCGTCAGTTCTCCCCTTTCAGTACACATGAACGTGTAACGAAAACTAAAAAAGAAAACCTTGAACAAAATTTTACAAAACACAGAAAACACAACCACACCGAGGATGATTAGTGGTTGTGTTTTGCTTGAAATCTAGCGGGAAGAACGACCAATTCCATATAACTAATAATTCATTTTGATAATCCTGATATAAATACTCTTTTGGAATCAAATGAAAAAAAGTGACAAGCCAATAGAGTATAAAAAAGAAATCTGTAACTAAAAATAGGTATCTTAAAGTTTTACTCATCTACAGCCCCCATTTAATTTTCTTTATGAACGATATCTTTAAGAATCCCAAGCATAAGAATGTCCACCATTTCCTGCATTGTATCCTGAAGCGAACTCATATTTCTGTTTTTTGATGCATGTTCCATCAATTGATAAAGCCCTTCAACATAGATTTCTATAAATATCTCCTTATTAAAGGGACGTATTTGATTTGCGACAATCCCTTCATCTAATAACGAAAAGATGCCTGTCCATTGTTCATGAATAAATTGATCGAGTGTTTCCCACTGATTTGGATAATATTTTTGAAGCTCCGCTAAATATTGGAGCTGAGCAAATTGAAAATCAGCTGGAATGAGTACAAGACATTTCTGTAGTTTTTCTATACGATTTAAAGTTGAATCATGCAGTATTTCTTCCTCTTTCATTTTCAGTTCATCAATTGCAAGATCAATCATTTCATTTAGAAGCTCTTCCTTTGAGGGATAATATCCATACAATGTTTTAGTACTCATACCAAGCTGTTTTGCTAGCTCCCCCATCGTAAATCGGAAGCCTTTTCGTTCAGCCTCTCTTATTGATACCTTTAAAATTCTATCTTTACTTCCATAATCTTACCTCCGTCTTGTTTTGGATGGCAGTACAATTATGGAAGTATTATTCAACGATCGCGCCCGTTTTAGTTCTAGAATTTTAATATGAAATTGCTTTTTTGATTTTAGTTTACTTTTGCCAATTTCTTAGCGATATATTTTCCAACACAGTTATACCAACCCTTTTAAACTACTTGATTTTAATACCCAATCTAATTAAAAGTGTTATATTCCACTGTTTATTTCCGTTCCTTCCCTGTTTGGAAATGCATTATTATTTCTACATGGTCAAGTTTACGGTGTAATTCACCCATTTCTTTACCAAGTCAAAACTATCAATGGTAGCGGATAACCCAACGATTCTAGTGCATTCCTCTGAATAGTCTACTATTCCGGAAAGAAGCGGACATAATTGAACCCCTCTTTCTGTATTAATAAAAGAATGGATTTCATCAATGACTATAAATTCAAATTCAAGTCCTATCTTCTTCAATCAACCTTTTTACAGCATTTAATTAGTTTTTTTATAACATTTGACAATGAAGGTTATTTAATTTAACATAAACTTAAAATATTTTAATTAAAATGTTTTAAGTTTATTGTGGAAAGGAGAAAAAATGTGTTGAATGAACTCTTTGAAGATTTGTATATGAAACTTACTATGAATTTTTATAAAAAGACAGCTCACGGCCAAGCAATAGAGATTGAAAATATAAGTGCTGTAGAAATGGCATGTCTTGAAGTTGTATATTTCTTAAAAAAACCTACCTATAGCGAGCTTGCAGAGTTTTTTAATATATCACAGCCGAATGCAACTTATAGAATCAACAAATTAATTAAAAAAGGGTATCTTACAAAATTCAATGATGAAAGAGATAAACGTGTATATTACCTCCAAGTAACAGATAAATTTATGGAGTATTACTCTCTTAATGATAATTATATTAATAATATAATTACAAATTTGAAAAAAAGATGTACTACAGAGGAAATAGTACAATTTGAAAAAATGTTAAAAATACTAACAAAAGAAGCTATGGATTGAGACTCCCACCCCTAAAGGGACAAGCTGACTAATGTCAGTGGGATTCCTGAGTAACTATGCTATTTGACGTAAACGTCCACTATCCCTACCTTTTCTCTGCTGTTATTATGGTTATTGGCCTCGGTATTACATTTGTATGGAAAGAAAAACAATTGATAGAAAACTTAGTGGAATAATTAGGAAAGTCAAGGAAGCCTTCGGAACAATCAAAATTGTTCCTGTGGTCATTCAAAGAAGCTCTCTTTGTGGACCTAGACAATTTCCTCACTCGAAAAGTTTTACCTAGTATTTTTGTTTACTTAAATACTATTCACAATATAATTAGCAGTTTGTGGAGGAGTCGTGAAATCAATTTCGCCTTTATCTCACCACCTTCAGAGTGGGATTATTCTGTAGCTTACGTTTTACTTTCGCTACAAAAACATTTACCGAATAAAACCTCTATTTTTTCAGGTGTGCTGTAAGACTGTTTTTTTATCCATTGTGTTGATTTGAATGAATTGGAGGTTTATTATACTGTGAAATATATACCCTGTATGATTACAATTGGAAACTTTATTTGCGGACTTCTTGCCATTCGCTCTTTGTTTATTCAAGATTTCTATTCAGCAGCGTTCTTCATTTTTGTTGGTATGTTTCTCGACTTTTTCGACGGTATGGTCGCACGTAAGCTAAATGCCGTTTCGGATATTGGGAAGGAACTTGATTCTTTTGCTGATTTGATTACGTTTGGTGTGGCTCCGGCTATGCTCGCTTACAATGTAGCGTTGAATAGTATTCCGTTTATTGGGATTTTGTGTACGTTGGCATATGGCACTTGTGGAGCGATTCGCCTTTCCAGATTTAATGTTCATCAAAGCAAGTCTCCGACATTTATTGGAATGCCGATTCCATTCGCAGGAATATGTCTTGTTTTATTAAGTTTCATGAATAACTCAAACGTATTAGCTTTAAGCACATGTGTGCTTTCTTATTTGATGGTGAGCAAAATAAAGTTTCCACATTTTAAAAGACTTACGGTTGAAAATTCAGAGGTGAAAAGATGGGAACAATTCAAGAATTAATCACATCTTATGGGTATATAGCAATTTTTTTAATGTTGATTCTTGGAATCGTTGGATTGCCGATACCCGATGAAGTCCTAATGACAATTGTCGGTTATTTTACAAATATTCATGTCCTGAATTATGAACTTGCTATTTTCGTTAGTTTTGCAGGAGCGCTTATAGGGATGATAATCAGTTATCTAATCGGAAGAAAAGCTGGTCGTCCTTTAATAGCCAAATATGGAAAATGGATAGGACTGAAAGAAAAGAGAATGATGAAAGTGGAAAGGTGGATGAAGAAATACGGGCCGTTCTCACTTGTTTTCGGATACTTCATTCCTGGTTTCAGACACGTAACCTGTTACTTTGCGGGAATCGGCAAAATGAAATTAAAAACATATATTACGTTTGCTGCGATTGGTGCTTTATTATGGTGTTTCACCTTTATTACAATTGGAAAGGTCGTAGGGGTTATACAGGATTAATCCCATTCCCTAGATTGGCGTATTGCCCCACATCCATCAACTTAAAAATTTTATAACGCCCAAAGACGAGAAAATGTACAATTTCACATGAAGTTGTACATTTTTTCGTTTTTGGGGTATTTGTATTTGCATAAGCTAGCTTTGGCACAATCTCTTTCTAAGTGAGGAGTGGGGCTTGGTTTAAAGGTTTGCAAAGCTATATCAGGGCCTGCCCTCCTATTTTGCTCTGATAAAGTTGAGTTAATAAAAAATTTCCTTTTTAAACTTTCGCTTAAAAGTGGATCAGCGATTCTGGCACTTTTAAAAAAATACAGCCACTCTAAAAAAAAACGAGGGCACTGAAAAACTTACGTTTTCATAAAAGCGAACCTTTTTCAGATAAAAATAAGGCACTTCTTGTTCAATTTTGAACAGGAAGTGCCTTATTTCTGTCTCTATTCCTAATTCATCTTCGTTTAGTAGCTTTAATATCCGTTTCAAATTGACAGCGAATATCGTTGTAGCACCTTGAATTCCCATGCCAAATAGACTCGCAGTCGATGCCGTATCGTACCCGAGTCGTCTTTAAATTCACTATTCTTCGCTTCTACTTTGTAGCGATTTGCGGCTAATTGCTTAAATGCTTCCGTATTTTGAAATGCCTCTTGTTCGGCATGTGTATCCGACTTTTAATAATAAGTCTTAAACATACGAATTGGAGGAATGGCATTACGTCCATTGTCTAAACAATATTTTGTTTTTAACTCTTCAAAATGAATGAAAAATCAACAAGTTCATTGATTTGGCGAAGTATATTATCTTTTGGCACAACAATATCGTAGATCGCCATATATGGACTTACATTAAGGGTTTCTTGATTTGAAATCATCGGGGGGCACCACCTGCACATTAATTCTTTTTTATAAAGGAAAGCGTGACTAAAATAATAGTGTGATACATTGCGTTGTTTGGAGAAGCATCGCTCGACGCTCGCCCGCGGAAAGCGAGCGGAATGCTTCGGAAAACAACAGTAGAGTCACAGTGCCAAATGAAAAAAGCGAGGTATTCAACGATTTAATCGTTGAATACCTCGCAATGTGAGAAGATATAGACTTTTTCAGTGCCCTCTAAAAAAACAGCTGTGTTTTTTGCTATAAATTATAAAATTTTGTCGTATTTCTTGTGATGATACGTGCCGCTTCCTGTGTTGTAAGCCCCTTTATCGAAGCGATAACCTCTATGGAATGATCCATCATCCAAGGAGATGTTTGTTTGTTGTTAAAAGGACCTTCAAACGGCCAAGGCCCATCTGTTTCTACCATCATCAGTTCAATTGGATATTTTTTAATAAGCTGTTGAATTTCTGCCTCATACGTACAATCAGGTGTGACAGAAATAAAATACCCATTAGAGATCATCCGTTCAATCACTTCTTCATCACCTTTAAACCAATGAAAATGCGCATTCGTGACTTGATGTTTTTCTAGTAAATCACAAACAATCGCCGCATCCTCATAAACAGCATGTAACACAATTGGTTTATTTAATTCCTTCGCCAATACGATAAACCGTTCTAACAATGCCACATACGGACGATCATCAATCGCCTTCTCCTTTCTCAAATAATAAGGCAATCCTACCTCGCCAATTGCTACCATTTCATGAGCATGTTGACGTATCCAATCGAATAACGCGTCTTCCTCTGCATTACTAAGTAACGGTTGTTCTGGATGAAAACCAAATGCTGCCTTTACTTTTGCAAAGGCTTTCGACAGCTTCAACGTCTTTTCACATGATGAAAGATTCATGCTAACAGCAATGACTTTTTCAGCTTCTTCTAGCAAAGTTGGTATGTCGTGTTCCTTATACTGATCTAAATGAATATGTGCGTCAATCAACATTCGCCTCATCCTTTTCTTCTTTTAAATACGTGAATAGCTGTTGCTTCAGTGCCGTAAATGTAGAGGAATGGCGAATTTCTTCTTGTCGTGGCCTTGCAAAAGGTACAATCATTTCCTTTTTAATCGTCGCTGGCCGTTTCGAAAGCACGATGATTCGATCAGCTAAAAAGAGAGCTTCCTCGATACTATGTGTAACGAACAATATAGATTTTCGATCTTTCTCCCATATCGATAAAAGCCATGCCTGCATTTCAAGCCTTGTAAACTCATCAAGGGCAGAAAACGGCTCATCTAAGCATAAAATGGGCTTATTACTGACAATTGCGCGAATAAATGATACCCGCTGTTGCATACCGCCCGACAGCTAATTAGGATACGCATGTTCAAATGATGCGAGCCCTACTTTTTCTAGCCATTCCTTTGCAAGCTCAACATTTGGTTTTCGATGAAGCTCTTCGACAATCGCGACGTTCTCCAATATCGTACGCCATGGTAGTAAGCAGGGCTGCTGAGGCATATAGCCAATCGTTCCTCTTTTTTGCTGGATATCTGTATCGTTTAATAAAATAGCTCCCTTATCAATAGAGGTAACACCACCAATTAATTGAAAGAGTGTACTTTTCCCACTGCCCGACGGACCGATAATCGCCACAAATTCCCCGTCCTTCACCTCAAAAGATAAATTGCGAATAACCGGAAGAGCATCAATGGATTTATCAATGTTTTGAATGCTTAGCATGGAGTCCTCTCCCCTTCACAACAAGTTTTTCTAACAATTGTATAGCACTAAATAATAGTAAACTTAAAAATACGATAGCAAAAATCGCTACAAACACGCGATCCGTTCGAAATGAAGATTGTGCCAATGTCATATAGACTCCAATCCCCATTTTCGCACCTAACCATTCCGCAATGACAGCTCCCATAACGCTATACGTTGCCGCAATCTTAATGCCTGAAAAAATCGACGGGTACGCATAGGGCCATTCAAGCTTCCAAAAGGTTTGTGCTTTCGTTGCCCCAATCATTTCAAAATAATGCTTCAGCTCAGGTGTGGTTTGACGAAAGCCATCCATTGCCGAAATAACAATCGGGAAAAAGCACACCAAACAAATAATAATGAGCTTTGGCAATAAACCAAAGCCAAACCAAATGATTAAGAGCGGTGCTAGGACGAGCACAGGGACATTTTGTGACATAATGAGAATAGGATAAAATAGCTCTCGCACAAACGTAAAACGATGTAATAGCACGGCAACCGTTAGCCCACACAATATTCCGATGGTAAGGCCTAGGAGTGCTAACTGAACAGTCGCTAAAGCATGTGGCACAAACGTCTTATACGATTGAAAGCCTTCTTTCAAAATGGCACTTGGTGTAGGCAATAGCCAATGTGGTACATCTGCAAAACGGACAATAAGTTCCCACATGAATAAGAGGAAGGCGATAAAAATTATCGTCCTTCCTTGTTTAACAGCTTGCTTCATCACTGGTATTTCTCCGTTAGCGTATCCATTGTAATACCTGATGGCTGATATAAAATTTTCACTTGCGTAATGACATTGATAGCGCCAAGCTCAATCATCTTGTCATTCATTTTTTCAATGATTTGTAGCAAAGTCGATAGCTCACCCTCCATTGTCGTTTCTAACGGATGAACTTCATATTTCACCCCTGATGCGTCTAAAACCGCAATCGCTGCATCGACAAATGGAATCACATCCTCATATTTTTCAGTTTTCGGGATAATTTGTACACTTATTAATGAGTTTGCCATACTACTTCGTCTCCTTTTTCGGTAAAAAGTCGTTTGTAAATGCTTGTTTTGCGTTAAATTCGCCCTCTAAAACTTTGTTGCTTGCCATCCATTTCGCGTAATTTTCCCAGATAGCTAGCTTTTGCTCGCCCCATTGTGCAGCGTCGTCTTGATACTTATCTGCTAGCCATTCCTGACTTTTATGGACAAGGTTCTTATCTAAATCAGGTACCGCTTCTAGTAAAATATCAGCCGCTTCATTTGGGTGGCTGATCGCATATTCATAGCCCTTTGCTGCGGCAGCGACAAATGCTTTTACCGTCTCGGGATCATCCTTAATCATTTTTTCATTTGTAGCAAGTACAGGTGTGTAATAATCTAACTGATCACTATAATCTGTTAAATATAGCATGTTTAGTTTTTCGCCACGCAGTTCGGCTTCAATACCTGTCCACGCATAATAAATCCAGGCAAAATCAATATCTTTTTTCATCATTGTGAAGAAATCTAAATCACCTGCATTGACAATATCTAACTTATTAATATCTGCCTTTTTTGTTTGCATTAGTGATTGCAGTACTGCCTTTTCAAGTGGTGCACCCCAGCCACCGTATGTTTTACCTTCAAAATCCTTAGGTGACGTAATGCCTTTTGATGCAATGGATGCGAAGCCAGAAGTATTATGTTGAATAATCGCTGCGATCGATACTAAAGGTACATCTTGCACACGTGCCTGTGTGATCCCTTCCTGATAACTTACGCCAAACTGAGCCTTGCCAGACGCCACAAGCTGATCGGCTCCCGTTTCGCCAGGTAATAAAATATCAACATCTAGGCCCTGTTCCTTAAAGTAGCCAAGTTTTTCCGCTACATATAAGCCTGTATGATTTGTGTTCGGTGTCCAATCAAGAACGACTGATACTTTCGTTAATCCCTTAGCATCCTTTTTAGTCTCTTTTTCGCTACAGCCCACTAAAGTTAAAAGTGCAGCCATCAGGATGAATAACCATTTTTTCATGCTGAATCCTCCAAGTAAGTAGTGTGAAAGTGTTCATGTATGAATGTCTTTACCAGAAGAAACCGTTCACAATCTGTTTGCACGTAAGGTATGTGCATGCAACAAAAGTCTGAAAACATAAAAAACGCCTAGGATTCCTCCCAGACGTTTTGTAATCAATATCAAAAACTTTCACTTTTTGAATAGATGTTCCCTACGCTGGTACGAGCCAAATCAGGTTCAAAGAGTCAGCGTCTATCGGACACAATCTCAGCTGGCAACACCAGCCCCCCTACATTCTTTCCATATGAACTTTTCGTGATTATTATACCCATATCTATCCGGAAATGACAAGGCTCTGTTTGCAAATAGCGCTGAATTATTATTTTATAGCCTTATTTCTAATCCTTTTTTTGAAATATATTTTTCATTCACATCAAATAACTGCTATGGCGCCTCTTTTGTAAAGGGTACTTTAGGAGAGCTAGATAATATTTTCAGACTCCATTGAAATAGAGGCTTCATGCTTAAATTGTCAGTTCTACTTTTTTTAAAAACTCAATTTTAAAGAATAATATCCCTTCATTTAAGGAATTCCATTATAACTAACCGTAAAATTCAAAAAATTCCATCAACATATTGACAATGGAAACAAATTACAATAAAATTTGATTGATCAATCAATCATTTATTATGAAAGGAATATCTAAATGGAGACTAAACTTACTAATGATGAAAAAAAAAAAGAAAAAGATCTACTATCCTGAACGCCGCCATTAAATTATATAGTGAGAATGGTTTTGCAGAGACAAAAGTTGCCGAAATAGCAAAGGAAGCTAGTGTTAGTTTTGGTACCGTATTTACATATTTTGATTCAAAAGAAGTACTTTATGAATCGGCAATATTGGAGCCCTTGGAAGAAATCAAACCATATTTTACTGAAATAGCAGAACATTTTAAAGGTGAGCCTCTTGAAGTAATTAAGGAAATGATAGATTGTCATGTACAACTTTTTGCCATGAGAATTGAATTTCTACGCCTAATTCAGCAGGTTCTTGCAAGACCTGAACGGTTTCCGAAGCTTTATAAAGAACTAGATGATTTTGCAAAATTATTTAAGGCCTCTATTTATCCGATTATTGAATCAGGACAAAGGCTCGGTTCCTTTTATGAAGAATCACCTTCATTAATTGCTGAATCATACTTATCGATCTTAAACGGAATGCGTTTAACGTTTATTGATGAATATACAAACGAGAAGCGGAAGGATATATCGAGACAAGCACTGAGATTATTTGGGCCTATCTCTAATAAATAAGCTCCTCCCCCTTTGCCCGGCCATCACTTGTAGACATAAGGTTAAACAAGTTAAACATAAAAAGAGTCAAAGAGACACTTCCTAATAGGATAATCAATAGATAACCCCAAACTGAGACACCTGAAGATTCTATCGGAAATAGTTCATATTTAATATACTTAGGAGTGATTATATGAAATTGAGAGATATCCATCCCAACATCAAACTTCGCCTAGTCATGCAATTTCTAGGCGGTCTTATTTCTATGGCTGTTATACCTTTTCTGGCAATTTATTTTACTCAAAATATCGGAGCTACTAAAACGGGTATTATTCTTATAATAATAGTGATTAGCGGGGTTATTGGAGGGTTCATAGGAGGACATGTTTCAGATAAAATTGGGCGAAAAAAAATAATGATTTATGCTGAACTTGGACTATTGCTTTCTTATCTGTTTATAGCACTTTGTAATTCTCCTTGGTTTAATCTTCCTTATATTTCTGCGGCATTCTTCGTCCTCACTATGTTTTGCGGAGGGATGTTTCAGCCAGCCGCACAAGCTATGATGATTGATGTTACTAATTCCGAATCGAGAAAGCTTGTATTTACAATTAGCTACTGGTTGGGGAATTTATCAACGGCAATTGGAGGAATTATTGGGGCATTTCTTTTTAAAAACTACTTATTTGAACTATTTATTGGGATTTCACTTATCTCTTTATTATCTGTATTCGTGACTATTTTCTTCATCTCAGAAACCTATTCACCAGTACCTTCACCTAAGTCTTCTCTTCATAAGAAAAAGCTTTCACCATTTGAGATGTTTCAAACCTATTCAACCGTTTTAAAAGATAAGCTGTTTATGTTTTATATTTTAGGAGCAATCATGATTTTTACATTGGAACAGTCTTTATCCAACTATATTGGGATTCGTCTTGAAAAAGATATACCCCAGCAATCAGCTTCATTGTTTGGCATAGATTTCATCGTAGACGGCACTAAAATGCTTGGATTTCTCCGAACAGAGAATACTATTCTTGTAGTTGTCCTATCAAGCATTGTATTATTTTTATTTAAAAAATACAGTGATCGCTGGACTCTTGTTACAGGAATGTTGATCTTTACTATATGTTTTAGTGTTTTTGCTTCTTCAAATAGCGTATTGTTTCTTTTTATTGCCATGTTTATTGGAACAATTGGTGAGCTGATGTTTATTCCTATTAAACAGGCGATGATAGGAGAACTTGCCCCGCCTAACGCTCGTAGCACCTATATGGCTTTTAATAGCTTAACTACCTATGGAGCCATGATTGTAGCTTCGTTATTGATCATCATTGGACAGTGGATTCGCCCCATATATATGAGCGGATTACTCCTTATTCTAGGATTAACGGGTACATTTTTGTACTACATATTAACAAAAACGCTATACGCTAAAGAAATTGAAGGGAATGAAAGAAAAGTACCTGTTTCTTCTTAAAGATTGTCTTTCCACTAATCGATCAAACCAGTTTTTCAACTGACTTTATCGTTAGGTAAAGCATCACTTTACAATCCTCCCTTCTTTAGATTGTATATAGTAGACAAAGCACCAAGCTCATTGGTTTCAATTAACTCAAAAAAGCCCAGCTCTCAAAGGAGCATGGGCTAGTAATGTTATTTCTCTTCTTTTTTGACCGCGAAGACATGTGAAATCGCACCGTCTGTAGCTATATCCACTTTAAAGGAGCCATTTGAATGGCGATCTGCTCGAGTTAATGCTTGTACAGCAAGGATTTCTTGCACACCTTTTTCCGTTTCAATCAGTAGCTGTTCTTCATCGGTTACCTTGACTACAGCCACGATACGATGTGGGTTCGCCTTTAATTCTGTTAACACTTTTAAGCCGCGTTTTGCACGACTCGTCATCTCTACTTCGGCAACATTCATTTTCTTCACAGCACCGCGATGTGTCACAATCGCAACATATGCCGTGCCATTTGGCGGTAAAACATTGATGCCGACTAATGCTTCTCCGTCTTTCAGCGTAATCCCTTTAACGCCGCCTGTTTTAACACCCGTTACTGGCAATTCCTCCATTGGGAAACGAATAGCATAGGCAGTATCAGTCGTTAACATTAGTTCTGCCTCGTCCGTCACAATGCCTGCAAAAATCATTTCATCGCCTGACTTAACATTCATCGTTTTGATAGGCTTCGAATAGCGTGTAACTGCATAATCTGCTACAGGTGAGCGTTTAATTTGTCCATCTTTTGTAGCCGTTAAAATATACGTATTGCCCTGTTCGAATGTCTCAAAACCGTATACAGCAATAATAGATTCATCTTCCCCAGTCGGCACAATACTTGAAATATGCTGACCAAGATCCTTCCAACGAATATCAGGTAGTTCATGGACAGGCTGATAAATATAATTGCCTCGATTTGTGAACAACAGTAGATGATGCTGTGTATTTAAATTTGCTTCATATAATAAATAGTCGGAATCCTTCATCGCAAAATCCTGACCATTCGAAGCTGCATGCGAACGTGTAGATGTACGCTTAATATAGCCATCCTTTGTGACAGTCACTACGACCTCTTCACTTGGGACAAGGACATCTAACGTAATTTTGATTTCTTCGATTTCTTGTTCGATTTTTGAACGACGTGGCTCTGCAAAGCGCTTTTTAATGTCAAGTAGTTCCTGTTTAATAACGCGTACAAGTTTTGCTTCACTATTAAGAATACCTTCAAGCTTAGCAATCAATTTATTTAACTCTTCCTGTTCAGCACGTAATTCCGTAATATCCGTATTTGTTAAACGGTATAATTGCAAGCTAACGATTGCCTCTGATTGCACTTCTGTAAAGTCAAACTTCACCTGTAAATTCGTTTTCGCATCTCGTTTATCATTAGAAGAACGAATCGTTGCAATAACTTCATCTAAAATGGACAGCGCCTTGATCAAGCCATCAACAATATGCGAACGATCTTTAGCTTTTTGCAAATCATAAATGGAGCGGTTCGTCACGACTTCCTTTTGATGAGCAATATAAGCATCCAGTAACAATGGTAATGTCATCATTGTCGGACGACGATTATGGATAGCAATCATATTAAAATTATAGGCTACTTGTAAATCAGTTGTTTTGAACAAGTAGTTTAATATTCCTTGTCCTGGAACCTCTTTTTTCAGTTCAATGACAACACGTAGGCCAGTACGATCCGATTCATCACGAATTTCCGCAATTCCTTCAAGTCGTTTATCTACACGTTGCTCATCAATTTTCTTCACAAGATTTGCTTTATTGACATCATACGGTAATTCCGTAATAACAATTTGCTCTTTGCCACCTTTAATTGGCTCAACGACTGCTTGCGCACGCACAATGATTTTACCGCGTCCTGTTTCGTACGCTTTTTTAATGCCATCGACACCTTGAATGATCCCACCTGTTGGGAAATCAGGCCCTTTAATAACGGTCATTAATTCATCAACAGTGGTATTTGGGTTATCTAAGCGCATTAGAACACCGTCTAGCACCTCATCAAGTGCATGAGGAGGGATGTCCGTAGCATAGCCGGCCGAAATACCCGTTGAGCCGTTGACTAGTAAGTTCGGGAAACGAGCTGGTAAAACAGTTGGCTCCATATCCTGATCATCAAAGTTAGGTACAAATTCAACAGTTTTCTTGCCAATATCGCGAAGCATTTCCGCTGCAATAGCAGAAAGTCTTGCCTCGGTATAACGCATCGCTGCCGGTGGGTCACCATCAACGGAACCGTTATTCCCATGCATTTCGATAAGCATATGACGCGCCTTCCAATCCTGACTCATGCGCACCATTGCTTCATATACTGAGCTATCACCGTGTGGGTGATAGTTACCTATAACATTACCGACAGTTTTTGCTGATTTACGGAATGGTTTCTCGTTCGTATTGCCCTCTGTAAACATTGCATACAAAATACGGCGTTGCACAGGCTTAAGACCGTCACGTGCATCAGGCAACGCGCGGTCTTGAATAATATATTTACTATAGCGACCAAAACGGTCACCCATAACTTCTTCTAAAGGTAAATCTTGAAATTTTTCCGTACTACTCATGCTTGGTCCTCCTCTTGTTGGATGAATTCATTGTCTAAAATATTTGAATCATCCTCCATACCGAAGTCTACATTAGCTTCGATCCATTTACGGCGTGGCTCTACTTTATCGCCCATTAATGTTGTCACACGTCTTTCAGCACGTGCACCATCCTCAATTGTTACACGAATTAATGTACGCGTTTCAGGGTTCATTGTCGTATCCCACAGCTGGTCAGCATTCATCTCACCAAGCCCTTTATAACGCTGTAATATGTAACCCTTTCCAACTTTTTTAATGGCCGCTTGTAAATCATTTTCGGTCCAAGCATATTCAATCACTTCTTTTTTACCAGTACCTCTTGATATTTTATAAAGTGGTGGTAATGCGATAAATACCTTTCCAGCTTCAATCAATGGTCGCATATAACGATAGAAGAACGTTAACAGTAGCACTTGAATATGCGCTCCGTCAGTATCAGCATCGGTCATAATAACGACTTTATCATAGGATGCATCCTCGACAGAGAAATCTGTTCCAACGCCAGCACCAATGGCATGGATAATCGTTGAAATCTCCTCATTTTTCATAATATCCTGCAGCTTTGCTTTTTCTGTATTAATAACTTTACCACGCAATGGTAAAATCGCTTGGAACGTACGATCTCGCCCTTGTTTTGCAGAGCCACCTGCAGAGTCACCTTCGACTAAATACAGCTCGTTTTTCGCCGCATTTCGAGATTGTGCAGGAGTTAATTTTCCAGAAAGAATGGTACTGGCTTTTTTGCTCTTCTTGCCATTTCGTGCATCTTCACGTGCTTTACGAGCCGCTTCACGTACTTGTTGCGCACGAATAGCTTTACGTACAAGAGATGCAGACAATTCAGCATTTTCTTCAAGCACATATAAAATTTGCTCCGAGACAACACTATCTACTGCCGATCGTGCCTCACTCGTCCCGAGCTTACCCTTCGTTTGACCCTCGAATTGCAGTAAATGTTCTGGTATACGGACAGAAACAATCGCCGCTAAGCCCTCTCGAATGTCTGTCCCTTCAAGATTTTTATCTTTATCTTTTAACAGACCAATTTTTCGCGCATATTCATTAAAAACACGTGTTAAAGCTGCCTTGGCACCTGTTTCATGTGTCCCACCATCTCGTGTACGTACATTGTTAACAAATGAAAGGATTGTTTCTGAGTAACCATCATTGTATTGGAAGGCGAATTCTACTTCAATTTCGTCCTGAATCCCTTCCACATACTTAACGGGATGAAGTACATCTTTCTCCTCATTCAAATACGCAACGAAAGCTTCAATGCCGTTCTCATAAAAGAAAACATCACCTTTGCCTTCCTCGCGTTCATCGATTAACTCAATTTTTAAGCCTTTTAATAAAAATGCTGACTCACGTAAACGTTCTGCAAGCGTATCATAATTGTATTTTGTTACAGAGAAAATCGAATCGTCCGGTAAAAAATGGACAAGTGTTCCTGTCTGTTTTGTTTGTCCAATTTCTTCTAATGTCGTCACAGGATGGCCACCGTTTTCAAAACGTTGACGATACTTTTTACCGTCGCGGTGAATCGTTACTTCTAAAAAAGTGGATAAAGCATTAACAACAGAAGAACCTACACCATGTAAACCACCACTTGTTTTATAGCCACCCTGTCCGAATTTACCACCAGCATGTAAAACAGTGAAGATAATCTCGGGAGTTGGTTTCCCCATCTTATGCATACCTGTTGGCATTCCACGGCCGAAGTCTCGAACGCTGATACTTTGATCTTTATGAATATTGACAATGATATGAGAACCAAAGCCAGCCAGTGCTTCATCCACCGCATTATCGACGATTTCATATACAAGGTGATGAAGTCCACGGCCATCTGTAGAACCGATATACATGCCGGGTCGTTTTCGTACCGCTTCTAATCCTTCTAATACTTGAATGGCGTCATCATTATAGACGCTTGGTGACTGTTTATTCGCCAAAAAATTCCCCTCCAAAAAACAAACGCATGTTCTATTTATATTCTCTACCTAATAATAATAGCATTTCCTGTCAATAGCTAGTGACAGGCCCAATAAATTTTTAAAATTTCTTCACAGCTTTATCGTTTTGAGCTTTTTACCGAGAGAAAAAGTTGCAATAGTTGTTTCAATATGTATCACTAACTACCCTATTCCCTTGACGCAGGATAATAAACATTAGTTGCATAAATAAAACAACATATGACTAACTTCTGGTCATTACTCTTTTTCAAAACGATACGAATCGCTGAAGGCTTTAACTTTCATTCAAAAGCATTTGAATATTTTCTGAAAAATATACAGGTACAGTAATAGATGGGTTTCTTCTGTCTAAAGAAGATTCATACTAGCTTACTCTAGAAATTAAAGATAGACTTCTATTCTACCAAAGGAATGGGTGATTGACAAAATTGCCATTTGACCTATATTTTTAGAAAGGGCTTTCATGCTGACTATATGAATCATGTCTAAAAGACTAACATACATTCAAATACATCTAAAAATCCTTGAAAAATAGTTATCTTTTGTAATGAATTCAAGATACACTAAGAAATCTCCTTCATGACATTGTAGAATATAGAGAAAAAGTGTAGAATAATTGTTACATATTATTAGTACCAAGTGATAATCAATTGAATGAAAGGAGTCCAAATATGCTAAATGGACTTATTATTTTATGTGCTTATCTAATCGGCTCGATCCCTTCTGGGTTATGGGTAGGCAAAATTTTTTATAAAACTGATATACGTCAACACGGAAGTGGTAATCTAGGTGCGACAAATACTTTTCGTATTTTAGGAAAAAAAGCAGGAATAGTCGTAACGATTATGGATGTCTTAAAAGGTACAGCAGCCGTTTTACTCGGAGCTCTTCCTATATTCTCTGATGTCTCTATCCACTCGCTAATACTTGGACTAGTAGCCGTTATCGGTCATATGTTCCCGATCTTTGCGGGTTTCCGTGGAGGGAAAGCGGTAGCAACATCAGCAGGAGTTCTCTTAGGATATTCATGGCCACTATTTGTCTTACTATTTATTGCATTTATTGTAACATTAAAATTAACAAAGATTGTAAGTTTAACTTCCATGATTGCCGCTTTAGTAGCACTTATTTATTCAATCGTTTATTATTTTGTTACAGGCGACTTTGCGTTAGGCTTTTTAGTAGCTTGTTTATTTACCTTTATCATTTATCGTCACCGAGCAAATATTGCACGCATTAAAAATGGTACCGAACCAAAGGTGAAATGGCTGTAACAAAGAGAGGAGCATTCTAATGAATATCGTACTAACAGATGAAGCCCTACATTGGTTTAAAAATGAGATGGAAGTTGAATCCGGAGACACTATTCGTTTTTATGCAAGATATGGTGGTTCCAGTCCTTTTCACGAAGGCTTTTCTCTTGGTATGACACGTGAGGAACCAATCAACATTGGAGTAAAAACAATTATTGACGATGTTACCTACTATATAGATGAAAAAGATTTATGGTTTTTCAATGATCACACTTTATTTGTTGATGTGGATGCTACAAATGACGAATTAAAATATGAGTATAGAAAATAAAGCAGTGTTTCCTTTCGTTTATACGAAGGGAACACTGCTTTTTTTATCAATTATGCCTCGGCATAATTGTGTCCAGAATCGGCTTTGTGCTTAGGCCTGCTGGATGCAGGTCAGTTAGCCGTTATCGCATGGATGCGATGGTTTTTAGGCTAACATCCCCTAAGAACTCCTTTCCGATTCCGTGACATCCGCCGGAGGCTTTAGGCCAACAAATGTTTTCTGTGCGACAGCGTAGTGTTAACGCAGCGGCAGCAACGTGTTTTGACTGTGCGAAAGCGAAGCGACAGCAACAACATGATGTTGGTCACTCAGTCGTTGCCACAGGACGCGGCGCTCTTAGACTGAGTTCCTCTATTTCGGCGGATGTTTGGAAACCCATCCTCTGAAAGAAGTTATATGAATTCAATTCCATGCTTGGTTTATCTTCTCTCGAAATTGTACATTCTATAGTTATGTATATCTTGAGGAGGAATGAAAATGTCTATTTCTAAAATTACTGATACCTCCCACAACAATGACCAATTGTATAGTTCTCTTTCACAAAATTTAAAAATGATTAAAAATACACTTGGGAATAGTAATGACCTTGTCATACGAGAAATTACCATTGGAAAAGCTGAACAATTTACGTTAGCGATCATCTATGTAGATGGCTTATCCGATAAATTAAGCATTTCTAATGCTGTAATTGATAAACTAATGCTTGATATTGAGGATAATCATGATGCAGAAATAGAAAAGATTATTCGATATTTAAGAGATTCTTGTTTAACAGTCGGCGATGTTAATGATATTTTTCATTTTTCAGCACTGTACAATTCGATTTTGAATGGTAATACGGTCATTTTATTAGATGAATCTTCAACTGGTATCGTAACAAGTACTCAAGGTGCAAAAGATAGAGCCGTTATGGAGCCATCAACAGAGTCGGTCATTAGAGGTCCAAGGGAATCCTTTACGGAAACATTACGTACGAACACTGCTCTGGTTCGTAGAAAAATAAAAAGTCCGAATCTCTGGATCAAGTCCCGTATTGTCGGTGAAGTAACAAAAACGGATGTTGCTGTTATGTATTTAAATGGCATTGCGAATGACAAAATAGTAGCAGAGGTTCTTGCTCGTTTAGATCGTATTAATATTGATGGTATTTTAGAAAGCGGCTACATCGAAGATTTTATTCAAGATTCGAAATACTCGATATTCCCTACGATTTATAATTCTGAACGACCTGATGTTATTGCTGGTGAAATATTAGACGGAAAAATTGCAATTCTAGTGGACGGTTCACCTTTTGTCCTAATTGTACCAGCTTTATTTACAGCCTTTTTACAATCTGCTGAAGATTATTATCAGCATTGGATGATTAGTTCTCTTGTACGCCTTTTGAGATTTTTTGGAATTAGCTTAGCCTTGGTGGCACCATCGCTTTATGTAGCTATCACCACCTTCCATCAAGAAATGCTACCAACTCCTATGCTAATAAGTGTTGCATCTCAACGAGAAGGAGTCCCCTTCCCTGCCATAGTCGAGGCACTCATTATGGAGGTTGCATTCGAGGTGTTAAGAGAAGCAGGTCTTCGAATGCCAAGAACCATTGGGCCAGCCGTATCCATTGTTGGAACATTAGTAATCGGTCAAGCTGCCGTAGAAGCTGGAATTGTATCAGCCGTAATGGTTATTATTGTGGCATTAACAGCCATTTGTAGCTTCCTGTTCCCTGCTTACGGCTTATCTAATACAGTTCGTGCTCTTCGTTTCCCATTAATGATTTTATCTTCAATACTTGGATTGTTTGGTTTAATGTTTGGCCTTATGATTATCGTCCTACACTTATGCAGTATACGAACGTTCGGTGTTCCCTATTTAAGTCCATTCGGCCCATTAATTCTACAAGATCAAAAAGACGCACTAGTGTTGTTCCCTCGTAGAGCTTTATTGACCCGACCACGGTTAATTAGTCAAAAAAATACTGTCAGGGGTCATAAATATTTTAATACGAAAAAAAGGAATCAATCGAATGTGTAAACGAGGAATGAACGATGTCAAAATTTAAGGCAATTTGTTTACTAATGATTCTTACGTTGCTTTTAAGTGGTTGCTGGAGTAAGCGTGAGCTCAATGAATTAGCAATTGTCGCAGCATTAGGTATAGATAAAGTTGATAATGAATTTAAAATAACTGTTCAAGTTGTGGTTCCTGGTGAAATTTCTTCAAAACAGCCTTCTTCTGGGCGATCACCCATTATTACCTATCATTCAACAGGTGCGACGGTCTTTGAGGCCATTAGAAAAATGACAACAGTAACAGCTAGAAAACTTTATTTTTCTCACCTTCAAATAGTTGTGCTTGGCGACGAATTGGCAAAAGAAGGAATTAACGAAACGTTAGATTTGATTTCAAGAGATCATGAATTCAGAAATGATTTCGAAGTCATCGTTGCCAATGACGCGACTGCCGATGAAGTATTAAATGTGTTAACACCTATCGAAAAAGTACCAGCTAATAAATTACTAAATTCTCTTAAAACGTCGGAGAAAACGTGGGGTACAACCGAATCCATTAAAATTGATGAATTAATCAATACTATAAATAATAAAACAACAAGCGTAGTCATTTCTGCCATTGAAATACTTGGGAATAAAAATGTTGGCATGGAACAAACAAATGTTAAAAAATCGAAATCTCCTGTGCTATTGAAGTATACGGGCTTAGCAGTTTTTAAAAAAGGTAAACTCATTGGTCTTTTAACGGAAGATGAGAGTAGAAGCCTAAGTTTTTTAAGGGACAAAATACAAAGTACAGTTGAAATTATTGCTTGCCCTAAGGGAGATACGTTAGCAGTAGAGATTACGCACTCAAAGACGAAAATAAAAGGTAAATTTGAAAATGGAGCTCCCAAAATCGATGTTCTTATAGATGTTGACCAAAATGTTGGAGAAGTTCTATGTAAAATAGACCTTACGAAAGAAAAATCGATTCACTTCATAAATAAAAAAACAGAAGAACTTATAAAAAAACGAATCGAAGAAACTATCCGTTCAGTTCAGCAAAATTACAGGGTCGATATTTTTGGTTTTGGTGAAGAACTTCATCGTACAAATCCTAAAGAGTGGAAAAAAATTAAAAAAGACTGGCTAACGATATTTCAAGAGCTACCAGTGAAAGTTGAAGTACATGTCAACACACAAGGAGTAGGAACGATGGAAAACTCATTAGTGAGTAAGACGAAGGGAGAATAAGCCATGATTATGACGATATTCATACTAATGATTTCTGCTGTTATTGCCTTTGCCTTCATTCCAACATTAAAAAAAAATAAAGAAACGAAAACGATTGTTATTTTTTCGATTTTTTTATTAATCGGCGCTGCATTAAATATTGGGGTCTCATTAAAGATCAAAATTCCAAGCCCACTCGATTTGATTACCTTTATTTTTTCACCTATTAAAGATTTAATCGTCTCCCTGACAAAATAATAAGGAACTTTATGTTAAGAGAAAGGGGTAGTGTTCATATGGAAAAAGAAATAATTAGTTCAAGACAATTTATGATCATTACCCTTCTCTTTTCAATTGGGACAGCCATTTTAATTCTCCCTGCTAGTGTAACAACCGAAGCAAAGCAAGATGCATGGATTGCAGCGATCATTGGTGTCGTTTTAAGTTTACTCATAATAAAGCTTTTCGTTACAGTAGGAAAACGAACACCTACCCTTACATTTGTAGAGGCTAATGAAAAGATACTAGGTCGTTTTTTCGGAAAATTTACTTCGATTGGCTTTATTCTTATTGCCCTTCTTTCTGCAGGTGAATTATTATATTTCATTGGAATTTTCATGAAAACGGAAATTATGCCCGAAACACCTACGACGGCCTTTGCATTTCTGTTCAGTATTATCATTATTTATGCTGCATTTCTCGGAATTGAAGTTTTTGCCCGTTCTGCAGAAATACTATTTCCTATATTTATTTTAATTTTTATTTTCTTTGTAATTTGTATTTCACCATCCATCAAGATTGAAAATTTACAGCCAATAATGGAAACGCCAAAAAAATCAATATTCTTTAGTATGATTCTATTTATAAGTCTTTTTTCATTCCCACTTGCTATGTTATTAACGATTTTCCCTTCCGCAGTTAACGTCCAAAAATCTGCACAAAAAGGTTTTTACATTGGTGCAATTATTGGAGGGATTGTCTTAGTTACTATCATTACACTGTGTATCCTTGTCCTAGGTCCGGCAAATACAGCTTCGAGGACATTTCCAAGCTATTCATTAGCTCAAAGAATTTCACTCGGGAATTTTTTGCAGCGTATTGAAGTTATTATGGCAACCATGTGGATTATATCAATTTTTATTAGAACTTTTATGTACTTTTACGCTGCGGTCATCGGCATCGCACAAATATGTAAAATTAACAATCATCGACCTCTCATTTTTCCACTCGGAATGATTATCCTTGGACTTTCACAAATTGTTCATCCTAATATCATTCATTCAGATATTTACAATAGAGAAATATGGCCTATATATTCCTTCGTTTTCATGGTTTTTTTACCATTAGTTTTATTAATTGTCGCGAAGATTCGTAAAATTAACGGTAATCAAGGAAATAATACTTGTAGTACACAGAATGAAAGTGGTAGTAATAACGGTAATTCTACTCAAAGTGCAGCTAGCAATAATTCTTCACAGAGTAATAGTAGTAGCAATGGCGGAAATGCTACACAAGGTGAAAATAAAAGTAATAACGGTAATTCTACTCAAAGTGATAGTAGCAGCACTGGCGGTAATTCTACTCAAAACGAAAGTAATTGTAATAACGGTAATTCTACTCAAAATGAAAGTAGCAGTAATAACGGTAATTCTACTCAAAGTGATAGTAGCAGTAATAACGGTAATTCTACTCAAAGTGATAGTAGCAGCACTGGCGGTAATTCTACTCAAAATGAAAGTAATTGTAATAACGCTAATTCTACTCAAAGTGATAGTAGCAGCACTGGCGGTAATTCTACTCAAAACGAAAGTAATTGTAATAACGGTAATTCTACTCAAAATGATAGTAGCAGTAATAACGGTAATTCTATTCAAAATGATAGTAGCAGCAATAACGGTAATTCTACTCAAAGTGATAGTAGCAGTAATAACGGTAATTCTACTCAAAGTGATAGTAGCAGTAATAGTGAAAATCCTTCACCTAGCAAAAGTGATAACGCTTCAAGCAATACTACACAGAATGATAGCGATACCGGCAATAATCCAAACAGTGATAAAAATAAAGATTCTCCAGAAAGTTAAACAGCATAGTGAGCTCCTATGCTGATAATTGTTGCATCTCATCGAGAAGGAGACCCCTTCCCTGTCATAGTCGAGGCACTCATCATGGATATAGCCTTTGAGGTGTTAAGAGAAGCAGGTCTTCGAATGCCACGAACCATTGGACCAGCCGCATCCATCAAACGAAGACGATTGTTATTTTTTAAATTTTTTTATTGATCAACGCTGCATTAAATATTGGGGTATCATTAAGGGTCAAAATTCCAAGCCCACTAGACTTGCTTACTTTTATTTTTTCACCAATTAAAGATTTCATTGTCTCCCTGACAAAATAATAAGGAACTTTATGTTAAGAGAAAGGGGTAGTGTTCATATGGAAAAAGAAATAATTAGTTCAAGACAATTTATGATCATTACCCTTCTCTCTTCAATTGGGACTGCTATTTTAATTAGCCCTGCTAGTGTAACAAGTGAAGCAAAACAAGATGCCTGGATTGCAGCGATCATTAGTGTCGTTTTAAGTTTACTCTTAATAAAGCTTTTCGTTACTGTAGGAAAACGGACACCTACCCTTACATTTGTAGAGGCTAATGAAAAGATATTAGGTCGCTTTTTTGGAAAAATAACTTCGATTGGCTTTATTATTCTATCCTTTCTTTCTGCCGGTGAATTATTATATTTCATTGGCATTTTCATGAAAACATCAGTTATGCCTGAAACACCTACGATGGCCTTTGCTTTTCTGTTCAGTATTATCATTATTTATGCAGCATTTCTAGGAATTGAAGTTTTTGCCCGTTCTGCAGAAATACTATTCCCAATGTTTATTATAATTTTTATTTTTTTTGTAGTTTGTATTTCACCATCCATCCATATGGAAAATCTACAGCCAATAATGGAAGCACCAGCAAAATCATTATTCTTTAGTATTATTCGATTAATGAGTATTTTTTCATTCCCACTTGTCATATTATTAATGATTTTTCCTTCTACTGTTAACGTCCATGAATCGGCACAAAAAGGTTTTTACATTGGCACAATTCTTGGAGGGATTGTCTTAATTGCTATCATCACACTGGCTATCCTTGTCCTAGGTCCGGCAAATACTGCTTCTAGGACATTTCCTAGCTATTCATTAGCCCAAAGAATTTCAATCGGGAATTTTTTGCAGCGTATTGAAGTTATTATGGCAGCCATGTGGATTATATCAATTTATATTAAAACTTTTATGTTTTTTTACGCTGGGGTCATCGGCATCGCACAAATATGTAAAATTAAAAATCATCGACCGCTCATTTTTCCATTCGGAATGATTATCCTTGGACTTTCACAAATTGTTCATCCTAATATCATTCATTCAGATATTTACAATAGAGAAACCTGGCCTATTTTTTCCTTTATTTTCGCAATCTTATTACCATTAGTTTTACTACTTGTCGCGAAAATCCGCAAAATTAACGGTAATCCAGGAAATAATACTTGTAGTACACAAAATGAAAGCGGTAGTAATAACGGAAATGCTACACAAGGTGCAGGTAGCAATAATAACGATAGTTCTACTCAGAGTGATAGTAGCAGTAATGGCGGAAATGCTTCTCAAAATGCAAGTAATAGTAATAACGATAATTCTACTCAAAGTGATAGTAATAGCAATGCCGGTAATACTTCTCAAAATGCAAGTACTAGTAATAACGATAGTTCTACTCAGAGTGATAGTAGCAGTAATGGCGGAAATGCTTCTCAAAATGCAAATAATAGTAATAACAATAATTGTTCTCAAAATGAAAGTAGCAGCAATTCCGGCAATACTTCTCAAAGTACAAGTAGTAGTTATAACGATAATTCTTCACAGAGTGAAAGTAGTAGCAATGCCGGTAATACTTCTCAAAATGTAAGTAATAGTAATAACGATAGTTTTACTCAAAATGAAAGTAGAGATAATACCGGAAATGCTTCTCAAAGTACAAGTAGTAGTAATAACGATAATTCTACTCAAAGTGACAGTAGTAGCAATGCCGGTAATACTTCTCAAAATGCAAGTAATAGTAATAACAATAATTGTACTCAAAATGAAAGTAGCAACAATGCCGGAAATACTTCTCAAAATGAAAGTAATAGTAATTACAATAACTCTACTCAAAATGAAAATAGCAACATTAATGATAACTCTACTCAAAATGAAAGTAACAACATTAACGATAACTCTACTCAAAATGAAAGTAACAACAATGCCGGAAATGCTTCTCAAAGTAAAAGTACTAGTAATAACGATAATTCTACTCAGAGTGATAATAACAGCAATACTACACAAAATGATAGCGATTCCGGCAATACTCCAAACATTGATAAAAATAAAAATTCATCAGAAAATTAACAGCATAATGGCTTAAAAAAAGATGACCCTGAAAAATCAAGGTCATCATTTTTCTTTATAAATGTTATTAAGCAGTTTTAAATATGATATTCAATTTGATCAACGAAATCCCATTCGTATGGTGTTTCTTGGTAAACATAGTAGTTCAACCAATTCGAGAATAATAAATGTGTATGGGCACGCCACGTATTTATCGGTTCATTTGCTGGATTATCATGTGGGAAGTAATTGACTGGTACCTCAATATCTAATCCTTTCGCAACATCACGACTATACTCATCAGCTAAAGTAGTCGCATCATATTCCAGATGGCCAGTAATCATAATGTTTTTATTATCCTTAGATTGCACTATGAAAACACCAGCATCTTCTGAAAAAGATAGTAATCGTAAATCAGGATGGTTAAGTACTTCATCAATTGATACGGATGTATAACGTGAATGTGGTGCTGTAAATGAATCGCTAAAGCCACGTACTAAATCCACTGTTAAATCCGTAATGACATGAGAATATACACCTGAGCATTTAGCTGGAAGCGCAACTTTACCGATACCGTAATGATGGTATAACGCTGCCTGAGCACCCCAACATATATGTAAAACAGATGTTACGTTTGCCTTGGACCAATCCATAATTTCTGAAATTTCCTGCCAGTAGTTTACGTCTTCAAATGCCATTTTCTCTACTGGTGCACCCGTAATAATCATGCCGTCATAGCGGCGATGACGAATTTGATTGAAGGTCGTGTAAAATAACTGTAAATGTGATTTACTAACATTTTTCGATTCATGCGTAGCTGTATTTAAAAAGGTAATATTTACTTGTAACGGTGTATTACCTAATAAACGTAGTAATTGCAGCTCCGTTTTTTCTTTTTCCGGCATTAAATTAAAAATTAATATATTTAACGGACGGATTTGTTGTGTTTTTGCTCTATCCTCTTCCATTACGAAGATTTTTTCCTCACGTAAATGTTCTCCAGCTGGTAAGTTTTTCGGAATATTAATTGGCATCTTGCATTCCCCTCTCTTTTGTTTCTCTCTGTTAAAATCAATCAATGCACGGGCCCTGTGTAAAGCTCAAATATCAAACGATAAAATTAAAAAATCCCCCTCATTCCATATGAGATAGAATGAGAAGGATTTTTCCACGTTCACTCTTATCTCTCAAAGGACAAATCCTTTGCTGGAATTAGCACCTTTCTAACTTTTGTTAGAGGTTGCTGAAGCGTCATCGGGCCAAATCCCTCAACTTCTCATGATAAGATTATTTAATTAAAAAGAATTGTAACATGAACAATTAAGAATATCAATAATACATAGAATATTTTGTTATTAATCATGCATGTCATTATGTTTGGGAGTAATACATTTACTTGTTAGTTTATTCCACTTCTTATAAAGTCTATGTAATTTTGATTATAACTCATACTTCTGAAAAAAAGAAGTGTATAGCATTTACAAATAAAAAAGCCACCTATCAAAAGAGAGTACCCTGTCATTCTTCAATTCCTTTTGCTCTAATGTCAATCATCTTTAATGCAATATCAGAAGCTAAAACTGTATTAGCCTTAATAATTTCTAAGTCATAATCATTAGGTTCATCTATATACTTTTTAAGTGCTTGAAACCTTATATCTTGGTATTTTTTCAGTTCCTCAAATAGGTATGCAATCTTTTTATCTCCTTCAGTAATAGTATTTAATTTGATACTATTCATACTTTCTTCAACTGATTCACCAGTTTCGAGTAACTCTTTCATTTGATAATCCTCTAATGGTAAATTGGAAGTGCCTAACAAATATTCAATCAAGTTTTCTTGATGCTCAACCAAGATGATATTGAAATCTTTCATAATTATATCAACTTCTGCACTTAAATCATTTTTAGGTTGTGGGTCAATAACCTCTTCTTCCATTTCTTTTTGTGCTACTTCAATTTTCTCATTAGGTTCAGTTTCTGATACATTATTAACATCACCCTTCACAGATTCATCCTTAACACATGCTGATAGAATCATTATAATTCCAATAATTAGAGATAACCATTTAATTTTCCTCACTTCACAACACTCCTATTTTCACTAGTTACAGTTATATATTACCAATGATATAATTGTAAGGGAATACCTATTTTTTATAGACGTGTGAAAATTGATTTATTTAAGAAGTAATATTACAAACAAAAAAGGCGTACCCAAAAGTACACCCTACTAATTATTCTTTTTAATATAATTAACGAACATGTCCACTATCATATCTTCTATATTCTTTCTATTCTCTTCTGCTTCCTTTAATTCTCCTTCTGTTACAGGCGTTTTGTAAACAATCTCCTTTACTGTTGGAATGATTTTAACTTTGCTATCTCCGAACTGCTTCATTTTCTTACTCATCAACACGCCTCATTTCTTAACCTAAAATTACCTATTTATGATATTTATGAGAGAACTAATTGAAGAATGACAACTAAGAATTGAATTAGGTTTATGGGCGTGTGAAAATTGATATGGTAGCGTACAAAATAATAAAAGCCACACCTATTGGATGTGACCTTTTGTTAGCATCTAACATTATGTTCTTGATAACGTATCCTATTTTTATTATTAAATCTTTTTCAAAGGAACGCCTAAGATAAATATCGCAATCCCTTTTGAAAACTATACATATTATAGATTATAGAAAGGAGGGATATTTTATGGGATACTGCGGAGAAATTCGCGAAGAGCGTCGCGAAAGAAACCCATTCGCTTTAATCGTTGTTCTATTCATTCTTCTGATTATTGTCGGCACTAGTTTTATGAATAGATGTTATTAATACCCAATACCGCCATTACCGCATATAATGCTCATAACTATTGTAAGGTAATACCAGTTTAACCTTACACCTCCAAATCATTATTAAGGGTCACTATCCTCCGGGTGATCCTTTTAAATTTTCCTCTTTCAATTTCATACTCAACCGCCTAAGGCATAATAAAAAGCCACACCTTGTTAGATGTGACCTTTATGTATTAATAATTATATGCGAATATATACCTTACCATCTAAATCTACAGACACTGATGCAATCTTTAACGATTTTCCATCTACAAATATATTCCTTGTTTGAATGATTAATTGAATTGTTTCATACGGTAATTTATATTCTTTACTATTATAGACTAATATATGTTCCATCTAGTCACCTCCCACATTCCAATAATAGTAATACATTACACTTAACTAATCATTAATATAATTCTGCTATATGTACCACTTATTCGTCTTCATTCCTTGTACGGATAATGCTCCTGCAATAACTAGATCATCGTGATTCTTATCTGTATTTCCTCGCTTATTATCTAACTTTCCATTATTCTCAATAAACATCTGCATCTGCTGTAACAGTTGCTTACATTCAATATTGATTAGATTCTTTTCGAACTGCTCCTTAAAATCGCTTATCATAATTGTACATCTGATTTTCTTAATGTCATTCGGCTTACATTAAATTGCCTACCATCGTGTAGCACCGAATTTTCCTCAAAGGTTACTGATTTAAATTCAGGATTGTATTTAGCCGCTATTTGACGCATACCATTGATTGTTTCTACGATTACTTTTTCCAATTCATTTACCTCCCTTAAAAATCAAAATTGTTTAAGGGATTGTGCTTATCGTTTTCCTGTTTCAATTCGCTTCCCCATAAATTTACGTAGCGCATAGTCGTAACAATATGTTCATGGCGCATTAGTTTTTGTATTGCAAACGCTGACGTACCACTCATTACTAATCTGTGACAAAACGTATGGCGAAACGTATGCGGACTAACCCTTATATTTTTAAAGTTCATTTTCATTTTCAACTCTCGAAAAACATAGTCGATGGTATTGATTGTAAATGGCATATTGCTATTCGTTACAAAGACATATTCATTTTCATCTTTAAAGGAATTATTCGAGAATGTTTTAAATGCTAATAACTCTTTTGTTAATTTATCCGTAAGAAATACCGTTTCATATTTACGATTTTTTCCATATACACTGAATGTCTGATTTTTAAAATCCACATCTATCCACTTCAACATAATCATTTCTTTTCTGCGAATGCCCGTTCCTAGCAATACCAAAATAATTAAATAGTTACGGTAACTGCTATATGATTGATGTCTCTTTTTTTGTACACGGTAGAAAGCTAACATTTGATTGATTTGATTGTCTGTAAAAGTATCAATTTTAATATCCACTTTTTGGACTTTAATCTTCTTTGCAATGTTTTCCTTTACGATGCCCTCATCAACTAAATAGTTAAAAAAGGCTTTAGCACGTAAAATTATCGTATTTATTGTGTTAGGCTTTTTATTTTGTTCTTGACACATTACAAGATAGCTTTTTAAGTGATTACGATTTACATCTTCTACATTGATTGCGCCCTCATCAATGCAATACTCAATAAACGGCTTAATCATGTATTTGTAACTATTGATATTTGCCTGAGTCGTATTGTTAAATCTTCTGTCTGCAATAAAATCATCATAAGCAAACTTTAACAGCATAAAAAAATACACCTCTCCTCATCTAAATTAATAGACAACAAGAAGTGTATTATTAAAAACAAATAAACTGTAAACTACTCAACATCTTATCACGCGCTTCAAACACTTGGTACGACTGGGTTTCTAAAACAAATCCCTCAACTTCTCATGATAAGATTATTTAATTAAAAAGAATTGTAACATGAACAATTAAGAATATCAATAATACATAGAATATTTTGTTATTAATCATGCATGTCATTATGTAATTTGATTAACACTAATCTTGAATGTTTACATTCATTATTTGATGGTAAACATGCTGTACTTATGTTAACATATACCTTTAGTAACAGAGAGGAACGTGAATACTTTGATTAAAATTGAATTTCCAAAACCAGATTTAGTAATTCGCCAACGCGAACAAGATTTAAAGCCAGGTGATGTACCAATCACACCGTACCATGGTTTTATTGATTTCCATAAAATCACACGTGAAAACGGTGGTATTTTCTTATTCTATAATGAAGAGAACGAACTATTATTTGTCGGTAAAGCACGTAAAATTCGTCAACGTATTAAAAAGCATTTTGAGGACAATGTGTCACCGATGAAAAATCATCGTGATGAAATTTTCAAAATTGAAGTGTATGAAGTGGAAGATCCAATGGAACGTGAAATTTACGAAACATACGCGATCAATTCATTCCGCGCTAAATACAATGTTGATAAAGTATTTTATTAATATTTAATGAAAAAAGAATCTGCTCGCCTTCAGTAATGTACATGACGGCTTGCAGATTCTTTTTCAATACTTTCATTCTAAGAAAAATGCTTTACGTTCTTTAGTAATCCATTCCTCAAGATCGGTATCATCGCGCTTTAACAGTCGGTTGACAAGTACGTCATGCCATATATAATCCTCTAATAAATAAATATGAACAGGATCATTTGAAATAAAAGCCGTTTCTTGATTTGACGGTGAGTGACCATAAATCATTTGCTTTCCATCTATCGATAAAATAAACCAATGAGGTGTAGATGCATTCCTCGTATAGCGAGTGATACGGTGTTGGTCAATGGAAGCTAAATGATCCTCAACATACAAAGTAATTCCATGAACAGGGATATGCTTCGCGACCTCCTGGATATCTTCTCGCAATTCTTCATACATATCTTCCCACATCGATAATAGTACTTTTTTCTGTGCCTTTTTTAATAATGACTGACAGTAATTGACGATTGCCTCTTTTCCTTTTAGCGTAACAACCTTATGCTCCGCTTCTTGCTCTTTTACCTCTAATTTTTCTAATTGATCACTAATCGATGTAAAATTCGATTGCCAGCGTTGCTGAATTTGTTGTAAAAACACAGCGACAGGAATGGACGAGTATGTCGTTTGATCTGCCGTTTCTTCTTTCAGTACTAACCCTTTTTCAACAAGTACATTAAGTATGTCATATATTCTTGCACGTGGGATACCGGAGTTTTTACTTACTTGATAGGCACTAACATGACTATTTTGTACGAGTGCAGTATAGGCCTTTGCTTCATATTCTGTGAATCCCAGTTCTTTTAATTGGGCGATTAATGCAACCATTCGATCCCTCCATTTCCTTTATTATAAATTAAGGCTATGAAGATAAGCCAACAAAAAAATTAGTCTTTACAGCTACACGAAATTTAGTTACTATTTCAGTAGTAACTATTTAAAGAGGTGTAAACATGCTATTTGAAATAGATTTAAATGTAGTCATATTATTAATATCTTTCGGATTTTTAGCCGCCTTTGTGGATTCGGTCGTTGGGGGCGGTGGCTTAATTTCGTTACCTGTCCTTATGTTTGCTGGTTTAAATCCAGCAGCAGCCGTTGCCACCAATAAACTTGCGGGTACAATGGGTTCATTAACATCAACCATTTCCTTTTATCGTTCCGGTCAGCTAGAAATTCGTTCGGTTATTAAATACTTTCCCCTTGCCTTTGTGGGATCACTTTTTGGTGCATGGACAGTTCATTTAATCAATCCTGAATTACTAAAACCACTTATGCTCATAATGCTTGCTGCTGTTGCAGTCTATACAATCTTTAAAAAAGACTGGGGTTCAGTAGCTTCGGTCAAAAATTTAAAGTTTACGCACTTAGTTTTATTCATGCTATTGTTATTTAGCATTGGTTTTTATGATGGATTTCTTGGTCCAGGAACTGGCTCATTTTTAATTTTCAGCTTTTTATTAGTCGGCTTCGATTTTCTAAAGGCAGCAGGAAATGCCAAATTTTTAAACTTAGCAAGTAATTTTGCCGGACTTTTAATGTTCGCCTACTTAGGTCAGATTCATTATGTCTATGGTTTACTAATGGGTATCGCTCAAATTGCCGGTGCAATGGTAGGCTCGCGTGTCGCGATTAAAAAAGGTAGCGGCTTTGTCCGCGTATTGTTCATTATCGTAACGATTACATTGCTAACAAAAAATGCTTATGATTACATAAAAAACGCCGTAGATATCTAGCTCTACGGCGTTTTAGTTTGTCGACAAACTTTGGCGTTCTATTCCTTTAATTCGGAGAGGCTATCTGTCGCTTCAGGGTACTTTCCGTCACTTTGGAGGCTCTATCCACGATTTTGTGGGTTCTATCCACGATTTTTGCGGTTCTATCCATCATTTTGAAGGTACTTTCCGTCACTTCAAGTTCTTTCCGTCGTTTCAGTGGTTATTTCCGTCACTTCGAAGGTTCTATCCACGACTTTGGACGTTCTATCCATCATTTCGAAGGTTCTATCCACGACTTTGGGCTTTCTATCCATCATTTCGAAGGTTCTATCCACGATTTTGGTGATTCTATCCATCATTTTGAAGGTACTATCCGTCACTTCAAGTTCTTTCCGTCGTTTCAGTGGGACTATCCGTCACTTCGGAGGTTCCATCCGTCGCTTCAGTGATTCTTTCCGTCACTCCGGAGGGTCTTTCCGTCACTTTGAACTTTCTATCCATCAATCCAGAGATTCTATCCACGATTTTGGTGATTCTATCCATCATTTTGAAGGTACTATCCGTCGTTTCAGTGATTCTTTCCGTCACTTCGAAGGTTTCATCCGTCGCTCCGGAGGTTCTATCCGTCACTTTGAACTTTCTATCCATCAATCCAGAGGTTCTATCCACGATTTCGAAGATTCTATCCACGATTTTGGACAGTCTATCCATCATTTCGAACATCCTATCCGACTCTTTTTGACTATAATAAAAAACGCCGTAGTTTTTCACTCTACGGCGTTTTCTAATTTAAATAAACAACTTTTCATTTTTAAATTTATGACTTGTTAATAAGCTAACAATAACAAAAATGAAAAAGGAAGCGACAATTGGAATTGTCACAGTATGCATGCCAAAGACAGAAGGATAAAAACGATCAATGATAATATATAAGGCCATACCCGAAATCATTGAGGAAATCGCACCATATTTGTTGGCTTTTTTCCAATATAGTCCTAATACGACAGTCCAAATAAAGACTGCTTCAAGTCCACCAAAAGCAAATAAATTAAGCCATACTAATAAATCTGGTGGGTTTAGTGCAAAAACGATTACTACTAAACCGATTACTGCTGTAACTATAAAGCTTGCACGCTTAATTTCCGTATCATTCGCTGTTGGTTTTATATAATTTAAGTAAATATCTTTCACTACTGTTGAGCTTACAAGCATCAATAGCGCATTAACTGTAGACATCGTTGCTGCCATCGGTGCTGCTAAGACAATGCCAGCTAAAAATGGCGGTAAAACCTTTAATGTCAGCAGCGGCATAACTTTATCACCAATTTCAATACCTGGTATCACTGGACGTGCTAAAACACCAATTAGATGCATCCCAAACATAATTGTCCCTATGGCAATAGTGCCAATGATAATGGCTAAATGCATACTTTTTGAATCTTTATAGCTCATAGCGCGAACTGCGATTTGTGGGAGTCCCACAACTCCAACACCAATTAAAATCCAAAAAGTAGATACGTATAATGGCGTTAACTCACCTTCTGCTCCAAATGGAGACACTAGATTCGGATTCTCAGCGACAAGTGAGGCCATAATATTATCGATTCCTCCACCAGCGATGATTGTCCCAATTAATAAAATAATGGTTCCGATAACCATTATTGAGCCTTGCACCGTATCCGTTAGTGCAACAGCGCGGAAGCCCCCAATAATAACATACACTAATACGGAAATCGCAAAAATAAAGAGTGCCGTTGTGTAGTTTAAGCCAGTTAATGATTCAATTAAGCGAGCACCACCGACCCATTGTGCCATCATTGCAGAAAATAAAAAGATGATAATACTAATGGCTGATAGGATAACAATCGCATGACTCTTATAGCGTTCTCGTAAAAAGTCTATTAACGTGATGGCTTGATAACGTCTTGCAATAATAGCAAATTTCTTCCCTAAAATCATTAAAACAAAATAACCTGCAGGCAGCTGAGCCATCGCCAGTAATACCCAGCCAAGCCCTTTCGTGTATGCAACGCCTGGACCACCAATAAAGCTACTTGCACTGCCGTACGTAGCGATCATTGTCATAGCAAGGATGAAGCCTCCCATTTCACGACCACCGAGGAAGTATTCCTGTAAAAATGAATTGGAAGAGCGTATATGCTTATTTGACCAGATACCAATACCAAAGATGATGACTAAAAATAATAACAGTGGAAAAATAACTTGCCAATGCATTATTGATCCACCTCCTCATCGTCAAATGGTACTTCTTTGAAAAAGAGTTTCATGACGACCCAGATTAAAATAATCATAAAGCCTGTCCCTGCAATACAGCTATAGAAAAACCATGCAGGGAAACCGAATACATACGTATAGTTTGCTGGATCACCAGAGCCTAATCCATAGGCAAAGCCAAACCAAATCGCAAAGTTAACGATCACAAGCCCGATACCGATAAGCGCCTCTCGATGCGCAATTTTAAAGCGTTGATCTTTCAAAATATAGTCCCCCTAACCTACTCTATTTTACTGATATGTTCGTATTATGGGAACCTTTGTGAAAAAATAAATATCTATTAGCACAACTATTTTTTTAAAATAACGATAAACAGAGATTTCCCCTTTATTTCGTGCCTTTATTCAATGGTATCTAATAGCTCTACATCTAAATTTTCTCTATCTCCCAGCTATGAAATATTTCTAGATGCCATTTATTTTTAAATCTTTGATTTTTATACGTTTCAATCCACATATGTAGATTTTATAGGCATCTATTATTTTACAATTGGGCCTTTATGTCTTAAAACCGCATCTCTTTGGATCGGGTTTGTTAGAGTTACCATATCATTTTCAACATGTTTATTTCGCTAATACACTAAAGCCACCCCCTAGTTCAATGACTGCAACCTTATAACATCTTGTGTATCTTTGAATTTTATTTTGATTTTATATTTATCCTCTTTATATGTTTCAACATTAACAGTACCAACCAAAAATGAAATAACGTTCCCTTTAATTTTTGTTTTCATATCTCCAACATTCCCTGTAATTAACCCATCTCTTCCTTCAAACTCAATGTCAATATTAAATAAATCCCCCTGCGATAGTTTTAAATCTTTCAATTCCATTTCAACCCAATTTACTCTTTTCTCAACATACAATTCAGGATTGTAAATATACTTGACATTCCAATATTCTCCCTCGCCATAGAAGATAACCTCATCTGTAATATCGGTTTGTTTGGATGATGAACAAGCTGTCAAACTAATTAAAAGAAAAATACCAAACAAAAGTCTCAGTTTCATTTTCAAACCACCTTTTTAGGTATGTCCCATACAAGTCAACATCATTTTTATATTCTTCGATTAAGGCATTATCAATAAGACCACTTGTTTCAAGAATTCTCAGCTTCCTCCCATTCCATTATTTATATATCCAATTTTAACATATATAACCACTTATCTAAAAAAACCCCCGTAAAAGTTAGATTGGTGTCTAACTTTTGCGGGGCAGTTCATTTAATATATTCTATCGTTTAGTATAGACTATTAACCCATTGCTTCTAATGAGCAATAGTTAATATTCCCATTTCTTTTCTGTACTTGTTTTACTTTAAACTGTTAGGATATAAAGCATTTTTCAACATCTTTAATATTGGAATTTTTTTAATAAGCTTTGAAGCTCGTCTGCCTGTTGTGCCATCTCTTTGGCTGAAGAAGCCATATTGTCTATGAAAGCTAATTGCTCCTTCGCTGTTAGCGTAACGTGCTCCGTACTTTCTGTCGCCTTGCTTGCAATGCGAGCCATTGCTTCTGTTGAGGCAGTCACTTCTTCAACACTTGCGGACATTTGCTCCGTCACGGCAGAGATGTCATGCAACTGTGTGCTAACTCCTTTAATCGACTGCATGATCTTGTGGAAGGCTAGCTTTGTATCATCTACAACATCCATACCTGCTGCAGCTTCCTTCGAGTTACTAGAAATAGCCGTAATTACATTGGCTGTATCATTTTGAATAGAATGAATTAGTGTTGCTATTTGATCAGCGGATTCCTTTGATTGTTCTGCTAATTTGCGAACCTCATCTGCAACGACTGCAAAGCCTTTTCCTTGTTCGCCAGCACGAGCCGCTTCAATGGCTGCATTTAATGCTAGCAAATTTGTTTGATCAGCGATACTTGTAATCACATCAACGATATTTCCAATTTGCTGTGATTGATCACCTAATATACGGACCTGCGCCTCTACATTGTCAGATGATTCATTAATAATGGTCATTTGATTCAATACACGATTTAATGAGTCATTGCCTTGTGCAGCCTCATCACTCATTAAATCAGCAGCATCTGAAACAGTTGAAGCGGTTTCAGCAACTTGTTGGATGCCAATCGCCATTTCTTGCATGGCAGTCAGGCTATCACTTGTGCTATGTAATGTAGTTTTTGAACCATCCGCTATTTCTTCTAATATTGATGTTAACTGTCTCGTCATATCCGCCGTTTGCTGCGATTTAGTTGTTAAGCCATCAGATGATACATCAACCTGTTTAGAGGATTGTGCTATTTGTTGCATTAATACTTGTAAGCTTGTCAGCATTTTATTAAAGGATTGCGCAAGCTCACCTGCTTCATCTTTGGAATTAATTTGTAGCTGTTTTGTTAAATCTCCTTCTCCATCCGCAATGTCATGTAGTTGAATATTTATTTCACGAAGCGGTTTCACAAATGCTCTTGTGAAAAGGAAGCTTCCTAATACAGCAATGACAGCTCCGATGAACAATACAATGAGAAGCTTACCGATAAATGCAAAAATAATAGCATTAACCCCGTCTATCGTTTCCCCGACAAACCACATCCCAATAATATCTCCACTTGCATCTTTAATCGGTGCATAGAGTGTTAAATATTTTGTCCCTACTACATCTGCTTCACCTATGAAGGTTTCCCCTTTGTTCATTACATTTTCAACGACTTTTGGATCAGCATCTTTGCCAACCAAGCGTTCTCCATTTAGCTTTAGGTTGGTAATTAGTCCTTTTGAGCCTTGGAAAATAGTTACACCACCATCGATGCTTTCTCCCACCTCATCAACAAAGGCTTCTTGATTAACGATTTTTGTATTCCCTTTGTAAAGTTCCCCATCTTTTATCGCCCAATCTCCCTTAAATCGTTCCTCTAGTAGCATATAACCGACCTTGGAAATATGGGTTATGCTTTGCTCAAAATTGTTACGCATAATTTGTTTCACTTGTATATGGGAAACAAATCCAATCATTACACTTAAAAATAGGATGACTCCGACTAAAAGTAAATTAAATTTTGTACTTATTTTAAAAGTGCGCAATAAATTTATCTCTCCTTTCTCATATTTATCAGGAATATTATGTATAAAATATAAGCCAAGTTTATTAAACATTATTCTGCAAATAGTTTCAATACATTATCAATAAATTAACATTTTTAATCATTATAGGTTGTTAGGAGCAGTGGCAAAGACAGTAAATTCACAATGTGAGGTTGATTTCCGTTCCGACTGTGGGCTTTGTTGCTGTCGCTTCGCTTTCGCACAGTTAAAACATTTGTTGCTGTCGCTTCGCTTTCGCACAGTTAAAAAATTGTTGCTGTCGCTTCGCTTTCGCACAGTTAAAACATTTGCCTCTGACGCTTCGCTTTAGCGCAGAGCAAAGCTTCCTGTGGCGTCCGATGAGACTCTTCACTTAGCTGCAAGGTCTCGGGCCAACACGATGTTGGTCACGAAGGCGTTATCACAGGACGTGATGGTTTTAGCTTTCGTTCCTCTATTGCTAATCTTCAAGGAGTCGTCCAGTCTCCACTGTCACCAACTCCCGCTAGTAAACTAAAATTCTTCATTTTGGATGTTAATATATCTAGAGAAGTGGAGAGTTTATGAAACTTATTCACTAAAACTCCCATTGAATAAGTTATTTATTGGAAAGTTCATCAATTGCTTGAACAGCTAGTTCCAACGCTTTAATTCTTCTTTCTAAAAGCGTTCTTTGGGGACTACCAGCCTTTGACTTAACATATACGTTCTCAATTGATGGAAATAAACCAGTAAGAACATTGCGAGCATCTGCTAATTCTGCCTGGGTGTATTGATGGGGGCTTTGATTCCAAACGTTTTCTAGCATTGCTAATCCAATACAAACAGCTTTGAGTCGTTTCTTTACTAAGGTAGTGTTTGCGCCTTTCTGAGTCATCTGGGATAAGGCGTTTTCGAGTTTACTGATTGTCGATTGTAAAGATTTTATTGATTCCAATTTTTCTACATTTGATACGTTTTCCATGTTAGTACTGCCCTTTCTTTGTTTCCTAATTATGTTCCTAGATACTTGATAAAATCGATAAGAACCTGATTTCACTCGCAATATTTTAACATAGATAGAAGGTAAATTCTCAACAATCTGGTCCAATTGAATAGCCTCTTCTATCTGTTTATCCTAATCTTTAAGGGATATTAGTATTTACTTGATGGGGGACGATATTAGAAAGAAGTTGCTTTGAACATTAAGGAAGCATTTCATTTATAAAACTGAAAAACGCCTGGATATCCAAGCGTTTTTTCTTCGTTTTCTGAAGCGTTTGCTATAATTATGCCAGCGAGAAATGGCTTAATTCGCGGCTTTCGCGTACATTTGTAATGCTTTTTTATCAATCTTTCCGACACTTGTTTTTGGTAATTCATCGATGAACATAATCTTTTTCGGAATTTTGTAGCGGCCTAGATGCTTGCTACAGATTTCTTTGATTTCTTCTAATATAGTAGCTTGCTTTTCCTGACAAACGATAACGGCTGCCACAATTTCTCCCCAATAATCATCCTCCACCCCAATCACCGCAACCTCTTGCACTAGCTGATGGCGTAAAATACATTGTTCTACTTCCTGGGGATAAACATTTTCACCCCCAGAAATAATCATCTCTTTACTGCGACCAACAATATAAAAGTCACCATCCTCATCCACCATTGCTAAATCGCCAGTTTTTAACCACCCATCTTGAATGATTTTTTCAGTCTCCTGTTGATTATTCCAGTAAAAGCGAAACATATGCTTTCCTCTAACCAATAGCTCTCCCACTTCATTTGGCGCACAGCTTTCTCCTGCACTATTGATAATTTTAGCTTCATTGAATTGCATGCTCTTCCCCACGGCACCTTTTTTCAAATAGGCTGCCTCTCGAGAAATATAAAAATTATTCGGCCCCGCTTCTGTTAAGCCGTAGCCCTCTTTAAAAAATAGCCCCTTCTTAAAAAACGCGTCATATATTGGATACGGGCATGGAGCTCCCCCTGATAAAAATACTTTCACTGAAGGGAAGCTACTGTTCTTAAAGTAATCCGTCGCAATAATCGCTTGGTACATGGTTGGCACAAAAAGCGAAATCGTCGTCTTGTACTGATTTATCGCCTGAAGAGCGTTTTCTGCCTCAAACTTATCACCAATTACAACTGTACCGCCAGCCATTAGCAGCGGTATACATAGGGCATTCAAACCTCCAGTATGAAACAACGGCATATAATTTAACGTACAATCACTATCACACAAGCCCCAGCTAATAATTGTATTAATGGCATTCCAATTTACTGAATTAAAGGATAGTACAACACCCTTTGCCTTGCCAGTTGTGCCCCCTGTATAAATCATCAACCAAGGATCATTAAGGTCTACTTCTCGAATGCTGAGAACTGCTCCTTCATTAGCTAAACGAAGAGAATGCATGTTTTCGAATGATATAGGACAATTCATTTCTTCATCGTATAGCAGTAAAGAAGGCGTAGCATCCGTCAAAATATCATGTAATTCCTTCGTACTCATACGCCAATTCAATGGCACATAGATGAGTCCTCTTAATCCACAGGCGAATAAGACAGCAAAAAGCTGAATATGATTTTTCGCAAATACGGCTACACGACTTCCTGCCTGCAAGTTTTGGCGCTCAAAAAAATGACTCCATTTTGCGATTTCTTCTGTTAATTGCTGATAAGTCCACTGTTCCTTAGTTTCTAGGTTCACCAATGCTAGACGTTGAGGTGTTAACGAAGCACGTTTTAAAATCCAGGATTGCTCTACAAACATCTTGAAAGCCTCCTTATCACATCATAATTGCTCCATCCACATGAAGCGTATGACCGTGGACATAAGAAGCCTCATCAGATGCTAAAAATAAGTAAGCATTGGCAATATCTCTAGGTGTTCCTAATCTTTGTAATGGCACGATAGAGCGCATTTGTGCCAGCACATTCTCTGGCATTTTTTTCACCATATCGGTTTCAGTAAAGCCTGGGGCCACCGCATTAACGTTGATACCCTTGCGCCCCAATTCCTTCGCCCATGATTTGGTCATGCCTACAATAGCCGCCTTTGTGGCAGCGTAATTTGTTTGGCCAACATTGCCGTAGACACCGCTAACAGAGGATGTATTAATAATTTTGCCCCCACCGGCAGCAATCATATGTGGAATCACCTCTTGTGTGCAATGAAAAACGCCAGTCAAATTCACATCAAGTACCTGTTGAAACTGATCCTCTGTCATTTTTGTTAACATCGCATCACGTGTAATACCCGCATTATTCACTAAAATATCAACCCGGCCAGAATGCTCTATAACCGTTGCCACTAGCTTCTTGACGCTCTCTCTATCCGCAACGTTTACTTGCACAAAAAATGCCTGATCCCCTAATTGCTGGGCTGCTGAAACACCCGCTTCCTCATTAAAATCCGCAATGACAACGAATGCACCCTCTTCAATAAATCGTTCAGCAGCAGCAAAGCCAATACCATTCGCAGCTCCTGTAATAATGGCAACTTTATTGTTTAAACGCATAATTTTTTCCTCCAATTTCTAAAAACGCTTCAATTTCAGTTGTAAGCTGTGGTAAATCATCAATTAATGGGGAGTGACCGCAGTCTTTTAAGCTGACGAATTGTGCATTAGCACCTAAATCGAGCATTGTTTCGTCATTCATTCCTTCTGTTATGACGTAATCGCGATCCCCTCTTAACACTAAAACTGGAATGGTAATCTGTTGTACCTCATGAGTGCCTTTTGTGACCTCATTATCAATAACACTTATATTAAAGATATTTAATGCATGATAAACTTCAGCGAGATTTCTTTGCGTCAGCATATCCTCCACATATGTCTGATAATGTTCTAGGCTAGGCTGATTATGAGTGTATATAAGTGCGTTCCAGACCGATTGTAAGCCCTGCACATTTTTGGAATCATAGAAGCCTTGTACTAATTTTGTTTTAGATGTATCGACGAGTACTTCTTCATAGGTAAATGCCCTCTTTAATGCTGCTTGATTGCCAGTACCTAAATCCGTGTAAAACGGATAGCCTCTCGTAGATGCTGAGGCTAGTAAAATAAGCTGCTGACAATAGCCTGGATACTGAGCAACAAACTGCATACATACAGCTCCGCCCGTAGACCAGCCAATCATGTCAAACCGTTTTAATTGAATGGCGTCCACAAAAAGCTTCACGTCATCGCTAAAATCTTTAATCGCGGAAATCGGTTTATGATAAGATGAACCACCAAAGCCTCGTAAATCCATCGCGTAAATTGTATATTTTTCATCCAATGCATCGATTAGAACGTCCCAATGCTTGGAGGATGTCATATTACCATGAATAAGCAATAAAACACGTTCTCCCCCTTGACGTTTACGATACGCAATCGTTTCTCCATTAGATAGCTGAACAGTTTTTAACATCGCATTTCCCCCTTATCCCCATCGAATCGTAATAGCTCCCCAAACATAGCCAATACCTGCACTAACAAGTGTGACGATGTCTCCATCGTGGATACGGCCTTCATCTAACGCCAGCTGCAATGATAATATTTGGTCAATCTGTCCGATATGTCCGTACTCTTGTAAGTATATGGACTGCTCCTGCTGTAAGCCGAGTTCAGATAAAATATAGTCATGAGCAGATTTTTTCATGTGAAGCATCGCCAAATAACTAATATCTCCCTCAGTTAATCCACTTTTCGCCAAGGTTGTTCGAATTACCTTCAAAAAATTGCTTAAAGATTTTTGCTCTAAGCGCTCCTTCATCCCAATCGGATCTATCACATCGAGCTGATACAAATTGTTCTCTAAATCATCAGGCGTCAAAGGTTTTTTTGTACCACCGACAGGCACGACTACATCCTCAGAGAACGAGCCATCCGTCATAATATCTGCCTCTAATAAATGATTTTTGTCATAGTCTTTTTGTAAAAGGATAGCGCCACCACCAGCTGCTAAATTGTACATAAAGCGTGTGCGAGGATTGCTGTAATCAATAAAATCAACATTTCGATAGCCACCAGCTAGGAGTACAGTATGAATGGAATGATCTGACGCCATTAAACTTTTCGCTATTTTTAGCGCCATAATGGTTGTGCCGCATCTTAATTGCACATCGAATGCCCAAGCATTTACGGCCCCTAGCTCCTCCTGCATTTTTATCGAGGCAGTCCACAAGGGATACTCCTTATGCTCCTCTCCCATATAAATCACAACATCAATGTCCTTCGGGTCGATATGAGCCTTGCGAATAGCGTCCTGTGCTGCCCATATCCCCATTTGAACCGTATGGTCGTGCTCACCAGGAATAGGCTTTTCATAGATACCCATTTTTTGTCGAATAATATCCTCTGGAATATTGGAAAGGCTCGCAATCTCTTTAGCTGTCATTCTCGTTTGCGGAATATAGATTCCTGTACTTACAATGCCTACTGTCATTCAAATCGCTCCTTTTCCTGCGACGGGGCAACCGATGTTTGGCCTTTTTCCTTGTGCTTTAAGCGCCATTTCCAAAACATCAGGCGCAGTGATCCAATAATTCCTTTTGGGAAAAAGATAACAGCTAAAATATAAAGAATCCCAAAGAAGATAATCCAACGTTCAAATATTGGATAATCACGAGCTAACCCAGAAAGTGCATGCTGTGCATATTCAATAACAGCCGACCCTAGTAATGGTCCAACTAACGTGCCCACACCACCAATAATCGTCATTAATAATGCATCTAGTGTAATGTCCATTGTCATCACACTCGTATTAACAAATCGTAGTGACACAGCATATAAGGAGCCTGCTAAGCTTGCAACGATACCTGCCACAATTGAGGCAATTACTTTATAGTACAAAGTGTTATAGCCTAATGATTTTGTTCGTTGTTCATTTTCCCGAACAGCAATTAATATTCGACCAGTTGGCGAGTTAACGAAGCGATAAAGCGCAAGAAAAATAACGACTAAGCATGCTAGAACAAAGAAATAGAACGTCATCCGATCTCTAAATATTTCAGGTGCTCTAAATGTAAAACCATCATTTCCGTACGTGACGGAACGCCATTTTTCTGCCACTACTAAAAATAGCCCCGAAAAAGATAATGTCAGCATCGCAAAGAAGTGACTTTTTAATCGAAGTGTCAGTAATCCTACTAAAAAACTAATGAACCCCGCTAGCAATATGCCGACGACGATAGATAATAAAAAAGTTGAAAGTGTTGGCTCCAATTGTTTCAGCATGACAGCCGTAGTGTAAGCACCTAAACCAAAAAACATAGCATGCCCGAACGACACAATACCTGTATAGCCAAGGAGAATGTCATAACTCATCGCTAAAATACCGAAAATAAAGATTTGTGTTAATAAAATAATGAGCGTCCTTGAATCATTGACGAAAGGGAGAAGCACTAATATTGCCAGCATGAGGAAAAAGCCTACATACTTTAATGAAAGCTTATTTTTCATGTCGATCTCTCCTTTCGCATAGCAAATAAACCTTGTGGACGGAAAATTAAAACAATGGCCATTAAAATCATATTGACCGCGAGCGATAGCACTGGCACATAATAAGCCATAAAGCTACCTGCTAAGCCGACTAATATTGCTGCCAGTAGCGAGCCTGAAAAACTGCCCATTCCTCCGATTACGACAACGATAAAGCCTAAAATCGCATACTCCATGCCCATTTCCGCATAGATGACACCTGAATACGGGGCCATTAACATGCCGCTAAGTGCTGCTAGTGCCGCACCAACCATAAAGACATATAAAAATACCCGCTTTATATGAATGCCAAGTGCCTGAGCCATTTCTTTATCCTGTACACCTGCCCGAACAATTAGCCCAATCTTCGTTTTCTTTAGCATGTATTGGAAAATAGCGAAAATGATAAAACCTACAACAATAATAAATAAACGATATTTAATGATAATAACGTCTCCAATTTCCCAGCTACCTGTTAAGTAGCTCGGTGTTTTCACTGCTACACCATTTGGACCAAAAACAACTTTAATCAACTCCTGTAGCACAAGCATCAGCCCTAATGTAATTAAAATTTGCTGAATATGATTGCCGTACACAGGTGTGATAATTAATTTTTCTGTAATAAGTCCCAATAAAGCTCCTGTTACGATGGCACCTACAACGCCAATTAGAAAGCTCTCTGTATACATATACGTGAAGATCCCTGCATAAGCCCCCCAAACAAATAAACCGCCATGAGCAAAGTTCAAAACATCCATTAATCCAAAAATTAACGTCAGACCCGCCGCCAGTAAAAAAATTAACATGCCAGTTGCCAGACCATTAATGACTAAATTGACGAAAAGCTCCAATCCAATACACCACCTTTATCCGATTCCAAGATATTTTCTTTTTAGTTCTTCATGATGGATAAGATCCTGCATTTTGCCCGAATGAACTGTTCTGCCATCATCAATCAACGTATACGTATCGCCAATTCGGCTCGCCATCATAAAGTTTTGCTCTACAAGAATGATGGATGTTTGCTTTTTCATTTCAACGATGGCCTCCATCACTTTCTCTACCACTATTGGCGCTAGTCCTTTAGAAGGCTCATCAATCAACATTAATTTACTATCGTTGATAAATGCCCGTGCCATGGACAGCATTTGTTTTTGACCACCTGAAAGATGTCCACCAGCCTTCTTCCAAAATTTCTTTAAATCAGGAAACAGCTCCAGCACATAATTTTGTCGCTCTAAAGTAGCTGTATCTTCTTTGCGCATGGCCACTTTCATATTTTCCTCTACGGTTAAATCTGCAAAAATACCTTGGTTTTCAGGTACATAGCCTATTCCTAATTTTGCAACTTTATACGTCGGGCTTTTTTTAATAGAATGTGAGCGAAATTCTACCTCGCCCTTTGAAGCGGGCGTTAACCCCATAATCGTTTTTAAAGTGGTTGTTTTACCTGCACCATTTCTGCCGAGCAGTACACTTACTTGCCCCTCCATTGCCTCAAAATTGACCCCTTGCAAAATATGGTATTGACCGATATATGTGTGGACTTCATTTAATTTCAGTAATGTGTTCATCGTACAGACCTCCTAAATATGCATTTTGTACGGTTTCATTTTTCATGATGTCCCCTGGTGTTCCATCCGCAAGAAGCTGGCCATTAAATAGCACCATAATCGAGTCCGATAAATCTAGGATCATATCCATCTTGTGCTCAATGAGAAGAATGGTTTTATCGCCTTGATTTTTAATAGTGCGAATCACCTCTAAAATCGTTGGCACCTCCTCTAAGGACATGCCTGCCGTTGGTTCATCAAGTAAAAGGATTTCCGTATCAAGTGCTAACAGCATAGCAATCTCAAGCTTTCTCTTTTCCCCATGGGACAGCATTGTCGTAAGGGCATCTCTTTTATTGTCAAGCAAGACAAGTGATAATAGTTCCTCCGCTTTTTCTGTAATCGCCTTATAGCTTTTATAATGGCGAAATAATTGATAACGAACTTTCTCCTTAGATTGCACAGCCAAACGGACATTTTCTAAAACGGTCAAGTTCGGGAAAACATTCGTAATTTGAAAAGAGCGCCCTAGCCCCATTCGCGTTCTTTCAATAGCTGATTTTTGAGCAAGCGATTGTCCCTTAAAATAGACATCCCCGGCAGTCGGCTTTAATTCTCCACTTAGTAAATTAAAGAAGGTTGTTTTTCCAGCTCCATTTGGTCCAATAATTGATTTCAAATGCTTTTCCGGCATATTAAAATTCACCTGGTCGACAGCAGTGTGTCCGCCAAAACGAATGGTTAAGTTTTCTGTTCGTAAAATAGGTTCCATCGTATTCTCCTTTCAAGTACTTCTATCGCTCTTCACCCATTCTCATTTGAAAGTGGGTGAAGAGAGACAGAAAAATATCTGTCTCGTAATTTCACTTATTCATGATCGGAGGTGCCGTTTCTTCAGGGCTAAGCTCACGAATTAGCACTGGTACTGGATAATCTACACCATCTTGTTTTTCCAGACGGATAGAATACATCGACTGTAAAGCTTGATGGTCTTCTTTTCGGAATGTCATCTTTCCTTTTGGTGTTTCAAATGACATCCCTTCCATAATGCCGATAAGTTTTTCTGCATCTGTATCACCATCTGATTTTTTCAGCGCATCTACAATTGAGATAGCTGCAGACATGCCTCCTGGCGTAAATAAATCCGGAACTTCATTGAAGCGTTTTTGATGTTCCTCCACTAACCATTTATTCACATCATTTTGTGGTAACGTATGATAATAAACAGAGAACCCTTCCATACCGATTAATGGATTCATAAATTTCAATGCAATAATATCTGGTGCACCCGTTGAAATTTTTATGCCCTTTTCTTGAATTTTTAAATCTGCAATTTGATTCCACGGTGAGTTTGCACCTGCCCATACAACAAATAAATAATCTGGTTTTTTATCAATTACTTTTTGCAAATTGGACGTAAAATCAGTTGCTGCTGGATCTGCATATTCCTCTAAAACAATTTCTGCGCCCAACTTTTCTGCAGCTGTCTTAAAGGCTTTTACCCCATCCAAGCCAAAAGAATAGTCCGGTGCAAACGTTGCAATCTTAACACCCTTTCCTGCGATCGCTGCCGCTGCTGCATAAGCATCCTGTGAAGAATTTCGACCTGTACGGAAAATATACTTATTAAATTCTGAGCCCGTAATGCTATCCGCTACCGCAGGCTCCACCACCATAATCTTTTGGTATTCTTCCGCAAGAGGTAAAACAGCGAGCGTATCACCCGAGCTAGAGGAACCTACTAAGAAATCAACCTTGTCATCTTCTAATAACTTTGTCGCTTTTTGTACCGAAACCTCAGGTTTTGTTTCAGTATCTTCATAAACAATTTCTATTTTCTTACCATTAACCTCCATCGTGCCGCCTGTAGCATAATCAATCCCTAATTCAAAGCCATTCTTTGTTTGTTTCCCATACGACTCCAGAGCACCCGTCAATGACGCAAGCACACCAATTTTAATAGTGCCCCCTTCCTCAGCAGTCCCCTTTGTATCATCCTCCGAAGCCTTACCATCAGTTGAACTATCCTTCGTCCCCTCTGAATTACATGCCACCATCAACATCGTCAGCATCAATAAAAGCACAAATAACCAATGCTTCTTCATCCCATAACCCCTTTCATAATAAGCTAAAAAGAAAGCGCTTTCGTTGCTATGTCCACTATATAAAACTGCAGTTACAAATTAGTTACAAGATAGTTGGCTCAGTTTACTGAGTCGACTATCTCTGCAGCGAAAGTGGAACGAAGCGCGACGGAAGTGTGGTTTTTCCGGGTATGAGGATTTTATCGAAACAGTTTTGAGATTTATCGAGAACTTTTGATTGTTTATCAACCAACTTTTTTATTTTATCTACTAACTTTTTTAATTTATCTACCAACTTTCGAAAAATATCGATAGCTACCTAAAATGTGACACTATTTGTATCGCTTATGACATAAGCATATTTTCAAGGCAAAATTAAAAAATTTATAAAAAAAGCGCGAGAAATCAATGTTTCTAAATTGATTTCTCACGCTTAAGGTTTTGACCAGTTTTGTCCCAGCCTCTATTTATTGTATATTATTCATTCATTGCATCTAAAAATACTTTTCTGCCCTAGCTTTTGCTACTGCTCTACCTTCTTTCCCTTATTCTGTATAGAGAGATTTTTCACTCCCTATAAACTCCTATTTGCTGTATGCATATCAATATTTCTTAGCAAACAGATTATTTCAAGTAAAAGTATATTCAAACCTATAGTTAAAAATCATAACTATATAAAAATACGTTAAGTTTTTCTCCCGTTGAATCAAATTGAATTTCTCTTTCATCTATACGATCGAAGTTTTGACTATCATAATATCCATAGTTACATCTAGTATCTGTATATAAATATAAAGATTTTACATCCATACTTTCCATATAATTAAACAAATAATTCATTAGAGCCTTTCCAACCCCAAGACCTCTTGATTCCCCCGAAACAATAAATAATTCTATACAACCTTGAAAATCAGTTTCTATTCCGTTTATAGGCTCCTTATATGCCTCTTGAACCTTTCCAAACTCTTTCATGAATTTTTTATTTTCCTTATTAGCCATGAGTGCTTTAAGCATGGAAGAGGCAAGACTGAAAATATTATGAGCTTTCTTTAAACGGTTTTTGTCTTTTTTTGAATCACCCAAAATAATACCAATCACCTTATTGTCTTTTTCTGCTACTTTGCTAAATGAGCTTTCTAAAATACAACCTTGTAGATAGATGGTTAATACAGAATCTAAAAATTTCTTATCCTTAATTAATTCATTGAAACCAAATGCTTCACCAATCAATTCTTTAACGGATTCATAATCTTCTTTAACTAGACATCTGTATATTACTTTTTCCATGTTTAAAAACTCCCTGTTTTATAAGTAAATTTATTTAGTATTTCTTGTGAATACCTTATTATGATAATAAGGTCTCCCCTAAGAGGAGAGTCAACAATTCTGTAAGGAAAAAATAAAGGAAGTGATTTCGGTGCAACATTTATTTTCTATTGGTGAAGTTTCGAAAATGAAAGACATTACAATAAAAGCATTAAGATATTATCATAAAATGGGGATTCTTATTCCAAAACATATTGATGAAACAACRGGTTATAGATATTATTCTATAGATCAACTTATTCATATAGATATTATAAAAAGCTGTAGAGATTTAAACACAAGCATAGTCGAACTTCAAGAAATTTTTAAGAACTGTGATACTAATGAATTACTAGCATTTTTACAATTAAAAAAATATGAAGCTGAAGTAAAAATAAAGAAAATGCAGGAAGTCATCAAAACCATTGATAACTTAAATAGGGAGGTAGAGACTGCTAAGGATATATTAATTAACGATGGGATGTCTATTCAGTTCTTTGAACAGCGTTATGTAATTGTAGCGCCTTGTAAAGAAGTGGGAAGTTTACAGGAGTTACTTTACTATTCTGCCTTAGAAAAAATCATTCAAGATAAAGGTGGGAAAATGTCAATGGAAAGAGGGATCCTATATAGCGTTAATGCAGACTGGAATGTAGTACCAAGATATGTTTTTAGTAGACTTCAAGGCAACGCCACTATAGAAGATAAACAAAATATAAAAATATTACCCAAAGGAGAGTATTTAACGTTAGCTTATGGTAAAGAGAATGAAGAGGAATTTAAAAATAAAATAATTAAATATGTAAAAGAGAACAATTTAAACGTTAAGAGCTTCATTGAAGTGGAGTTATATAACGATTTCTTTAATACTGAATCTTATAGTTGTCAAATTCAAATATTAATTGAAAATAATGAGGCAGTTGATTATTTAGGACTAAGGTGAACCTTATCTTTAATAAGTAACCCTAAAGGCTCACCACCAAAAGTTGGTGATGAGCCATTATTACGCTAGAAGACCACCATCAATCACGTATTGACTTCCCGTAATATATGAAGACGCATCTGAGGCTAAAAATAACACGAGATTAGCTATTTCTTCTGGCTTTGCATAACGTTTCATTGGAACATTCTCCATTGTCTTTGCTCTTAATTGCTGTGCTTGTCCAGATGCTTTACCTTCCTCAATCGCAAGCATCATACGTGTATCTACATAGCCAGGACAAATAGCATTTACACGAACTCCAGCATCTACAACTTCTAATGCTGCTGATTTTGATAAGCTGATTACTGCATGTTTGGATGCTGAATATGGTGCGAGTCCTCTAGATCCTCGAAGCCCTGTAATAGACGCTGAATTGATAACACTACCATATCCCTGTCCCACCATTACCGCCAACACATGTTTTAATCCAAAGAAAACACCTTTAATATTTACATTTAAAACTTTATCTAAATCTTCTGCAGTTGTTTCGATAATAGAAGCGTCTTTTCCTTCTATGCCTGCATTATTAAAAAATACATCTATTTTTCCAAATTTAGCTTTTGTATTTTGCACAAAATTTACTACTTGCTGCTCATTTGTAACATCTGCTTCTTGAATTAAGTAATCTTCTAACTGCAATTCTTCGACAAGTGAATCTAACGCTTTCTTATCCAAATCAATCAATACTAGCTTTGCTCCGTGAGAAGCGAATAGCTTTGCAGTTTCTTTACCAATACCTCCAGCTGCACCTGTAATCAACACAACTTTTTCTGTAAATTCCATATCCCCACTCCTCTATCTTGCCAATTTTTAATCAACAATTTCTTGCATTTCTGCTTTTTTTCGATCTGGATGAACTAATGCTATAAACAATATAGCTACAATAAAAATAATCCCTGCAACCATTAAAATTGAATAGTTAAACCCTTGTACTATATGGTCTTTCCCAACCATTTCAATGATAAAGCCTGTTAAAATTGGGCTTATTGCCGCAGCTATATTTTGAAAGGCCACGATAATACCTGATAAAGTTGATGTACGTTCTGGAAGTTGATGACTCATAATAATATGGGATGTTGAAAGAATAAGGTATCCTAAGCCATACGCTAAACTAATTGCAATAACCGACCATATTGGTGAATGAATAAAATAAAGTGAAGCGAAGAATAAAGAACCTACTAACATTCCAGCCCCAGTTACACCAACACGTGCTCTACGAAGACTCTTTGTTTTCTTAAACATTTTGTCAGAAATCCATGCCAATAAGAAGGCGATAAAAACAGATGATCCACCAATCATCAACGTAGAGTATGCCATATTCATATGAGACAATTTAACAACTTGTGTAAAGTATAAAGGCATCCAAATTTGCATCCAACTAGATAAACAGAAATAACCAAACGTTGCAAATAGCGTGAATAAGCACGTTCTAGAAAATAATACTGGGTATAATTCTGACCATGTCACTTTGTTTTTTGGAGTTTCTACTACTTCTTCATAAAGTGTTGGACTCTTTTTAGGCACAACAAACACCCATAAAATAAGTAATAAGAGACTAGCTAGCCCCATGATGGCAAATGTATGTCTCCAACCAAAAGATTGAATTAAAAAAACAACTACCGGTGCAACAGCATAAGCTCCTATTGTTGCACCTGATGTGAAAATAGTCGTAACCCTCGCTCGCATTTCAGTCGGAAAATAAGAGAATAGTAGGCGTAAAGAGGCTGGTGCATAACCACCTTCAGCCAGACCAAGTAAAATGCGATACAAAAGAAGTGTAGAGAATCCAACAATCACATAGCCTCCAAATTGAAGCACTGACCACACTAATAGCATAATAGTAATCATTTTTTTAGAGCCGAATTTATCTGTCAGTACCCCAATTACGATGGCAGCAATAGGGAATATCCAGAAAAAACTACTGCCAATGATGCCCCATTGTGCATAGGACAATCCCAACTCATTCATTAAGGGCTCCGAGGCTAGACCAACTACACTCTTATCAGCAAAGTTAATTAAAAAACCCAAAAACAGAATACTGAGTACAATCCACCGCATAAGCATTCCTCCTACATGGTTAGTAAAAACTTTGTGTCACGGAAAAAAGGTGGTGATTCCACTTTTTGATTTTGCTGGATATATTTCTTAGTACACTATGACCTAAAGCTATTTTTTGAAATTTGGTCTTTACCAAAATATGTACTTGACTGCACGTTCCGCTTCGGGAGGAAGCTTTGCCATGGACCTGGCCTCCCGCTGCCGAATGTGCTTTTCAACGTTATTAATTCAAGAACAGATTTTAGTAGTGATCCTAAATTTGGACCGAAATCATTTTGATATCTAGATAGTCCTCTAAGCCGTACTTGCCGCCTTCTCGACCCATTCCACTTTCTTTTACACCACCAAATGGTGCCTGAACTGCGAATGGTAATGCATCATTCACCCCAACCATTCCATAGTCCAATTGTTCAGAGACCCTAAAATTGCGGGATAAATCCGTTGTATAAAAATACGAAGCTAATCCATATTCAATATCGTTTGCTCGTTGAATTACTTCTTCCTCTGTTTGGAATTTAATCAATGGAATAACAGGCCCAAATGTCTCTTCTTTTACGATTAACATGTCATCTGTAACATTAGCTAAAACTGTTGGATCATAAAAATAGCCTTGATCAAGCTGATCATCAGATAATCTTCTTCCACCATTTAAAATGGTAGCACCTAACCCCACCGCATTTTCAACTTGTTCGTGAACTTTTTCAAGTGCTTCCGCATTGATTAAAGGTCCCATGTCATTTTTTTCATCTAATCCATTACCAACCTGAATACTCCGAACCTTATTATTTATTTTTTCAGAAAACTCATCATAAATTTTTTCTTGGACATAAATACGATTTGGACAAACACATTGTTGGCCATTAGAACCGAATTTACTTTTTATCAGTCCATCAACAGCTAATTCAAGATCCGCATCATCAAAAACGATAAATGGTGCGTGTCCACCTAACTCCATCGATACACGTTTTACTGTTTCTGCGGATTGGCCAATTAACACTTTTCCTACTTCCGTAGATCCTGTAAATGAAATTTTTTTGACGGCTTTACTTTTCATCAATGTATTTGCGATAGGTCCGGAACTCCCCATCACTAAATTTGCTACCCCTTCCGGAAGTCCAATTTCATCAAAGATTTTAAAAAGTGCAATAGATGATAACGGCGCTTCTTTAGACGGTTTCAAAACAATCGTGCAGCCCGTTGCTAAAGCAGGTCCCAGTTTTCTCGCAGCCATCGACAACGGAAAATTCCAAGGTGTAATCGCTCCAACTACTCCCACGGGTTGCTTTATTACTTGGATACGTTTATTAGCTGCTGATGCAGGAACAATATCACCATATATTCTACGAGCCTCTTCTGCGTACCATTGAAAGAAAGCTATACTTGAAGCAACCTCTTATCTCGCATGATGAATGGTTTTCCCCATCTCTTTCGTAATGATTTGAGCAAATTCTTCTCTTTGTTCTTTGAGCTTTTCGACTATTTTCCATAAATATGAACTTCGCTGCTCAGCGGCAAGTGAAGACCATTCTTTAAAGGACTTTTCTGCTGCCCTAATTGCGTCCTCTGTTTCTTTTTCACCAACAAAATATACCGTATCTACTTTCTCTCCAGTTGCTGGATTATGAACATCAAACAACGTATCTGTCGTAATCCACTTCCCGTTAATATACATAGTCAACACATCCTCTGCTCATAATAGACTTCATAAAAAACGTGCACCATTTTACGAAAGCGGTATCTTATCTGTTTTGAGAGTTAAGTTAAAACTCTCGTAGTTTTTAGCGGCTACTTGATCACAAATTTTGCGATATTCACCTACACCACCTACATAAATGAGGAATCCTCGAGATTTCCCTTCTATATTTGCCCCTGTGTACCATGAGTCTACTTTTGTCATAAGCGTTCTTTGTGCTAATTCAAAGCAATGCTTACTCCAATCTTCTTCCGCTTCCACTTTCGCTTCGATCGATTCAATCCCATGCTCACGCATATGCTCCATACAATCGCCAATCCACTCTACATGTTGCTCAATTGATATTGGTACATTGGAAAGTACAGATGGGCTTTCAGGTCCCGTAATCATAAACATATTCGGGAATCCTGCAGTTGTAAGCCCTAAATAAGTTCTTGTTTGAGTACCGTCTCCCCATTTTTCTTTTAGTGTTACACCGTTTTTACCACGAATATCAATTTTAAATAACGGTCCCGTCATTGCATCATACCCTGTCGCAAAGACAAGAATATCCAATTCATACTCCTGCTCAGAAGTTTTTAAGCCTTTTGGTGTCACTTCTACAATTGGAGCAGATTTCACATCAATTAGAGTGACATTCTCACGATTAAAAGTTTCGTAATAATTTGTATCCAATACTGGTCGTTTAGCCGAGTAGTAATAACTTGGTTGTAATGTTTCAGCTACTTTTGGATCCTTCACTGTTTCAGCAATTTTCAAACGAATAAATTCACTTGCTGTTTCATTGGCAGCCTCATCGACTAAAAGATCATTATACGTTTGACTAAATCCTAAGCCGCCTCGTTCCCAAATCTTTTGATATTCTTCATTACGTTGTTCTGGTGAATCTTCAAGAGCGGAACGATCATTCACAATCGTATGAAGGTACCCCATTTTGGACCAGCGAATTTTTTGACGAATTTCAGCGTAGTTTTCCTTCACCTGTTTAAGAAATTCTGGATCATACGGATAGTTTCTTGCAGGCGTACTATATGCGGGAGTTCGTTGGAAAACAGTAAGATGTTCTGCTTCTTGTGCAATCACTGGCGTAGCTTGGATTCCACTTGAGCCTGTCCCAATTAAACCAACTCGTTTTCCTGTAAAATCTACCTTTTCGTGTGGCCAATGTCCTGTATGATAAGCTTGCCCCTGAAAACTATTTAAGCCTTTAAAGTTTGGAATATTCGAGGCAGATAGACAGCCTACACCCGTGATAAAATACTTTGCAATGAAAATTTTCCCATCATCCGTATAAACAAGCCAATTTTTATGCATTTCATCATAATGAGCTGCTGAAATGCGTGTATTAAACTGAATACTACGTCGTAAATCCAAGCGTTCTGCTACAAAGTTTAAATATTTTAATATTTCTTCTTGCTCTGGGAATCTAGAAGTCCATGTCCATTCCTGAATTAATTCTTCTGAAAATGTATAGTTATAAATAATACTTTCTGAGTCACATCTCGCTCCAGGATATCTGTTGGCATACCAAACACCACCTACATCTGGTGCCGCTTCAAAAGCCTGTACAGAGAATCCCGCTTCTCTTAAACGGTGGACCATATATAACCCTGCAAAGCCTGCTCCAATAACAATTGCGTCTACATTTACACTCTTATTTGTATTTGCCATGGTATCCCCTCTTTCTGAAATTGTTTTTATTTATTGAAATTGAGTACGTAAATAGGTAGCAACCTCATTAACCGCTTCTTTTCCTTGCTCTAAAATTCCACTCATCCAAAAAAATCCGTGTATCATGCCTTTATAACATGTCGAAGTTACTGGAACACCTGCGGACTTTAGTCGTTCTGCATATGCTAATCCTTCATCACGTAAAGGATCATATTCTGCTGTGATGACTAATGCTGGAGGTAGCTTAGTTAAATCTCCTGCAAGTAACGGTGCCGCATAAATATTTCCTTTATCCGTTTCGTTCTCCAAGTATGCTTGTGAAAACCACACCATACTCTCATATGTTAAAAAGTAATCTTCTCCATTTTCTTTATACGAATCGGTATCAAAGGAGAAATCCACCACTGGATAAATTAAAACTTGTGACACCAAATTTAATTCTCCACTTTTTCGCGCCATCATTGTAACCGCTGCTGCCAAATTCCCACCTGCACTATCTCCGCCAACAGCTATTTTTTCAGAGTCCCCATTTAATTCATGAGCATGTTCAAACACCCATTTTGCAGCCGCATAACAATCCATCAATGGCGTTGGAAATTTATGCTCAGGAGCTAAACGATAGTCTACAGATACTACGATACATCTTGCTTTATTTACGAGATTCCGACAGGGCACATCTACTGTTTCAAGATCTCCTAAAACCCAGCCTCCGCCATGAATGTAGATAAAAATAGGAAATATCCCTTCCCCTTCTGGCTTATAAATCCTCAGTCCAATTTCTCCATCTTCTACCGGAATCGTATAGTCACGCACCTCTGCTACAGGTTCAGTAGGACCTGCAAGTTTGCGAAGTTCTTTGTTTTTTGCTCGATTTTCTTCAAGCGTTAATGTCGAGTTTGAAGGTCTTCCTTTCAAAGTATCTAAAAATACTTTTGCCTGAGGGTCCAGCATATGTTCTCCTCCTCTTCTCCTACTCACTGTTCAACTTTACGCAATGTCACAGCTGAAACTTCATTGGTCACTTTCAAGATAATTTCTGCTGGGATAAGAAACTTTCCTGCTGCTGAATCGTTTTGGACCTCTTGAACAATCGATACTAGCGCAGAAGGTTGAAGGTCGAATTCAGAAAATGTCTCTGGCAACTCTATTTCATTGCGTAAATCTCGAATGAACTGAATAACTTCATTTAAACAAGTCACATCATCCGAATGCGAATCTTCAATTCCTAACGCTCTTGCAAAGTCTTTAATTTTGGGCAAATAGAATGAAGGAATGGCCGCCATTACATTCGGTAAAAGAACGGCGTTTGCTAATCCATGTGGAATTCTAAATTTTGCTCCAAATACATGCGCCATATTATGCACGGGCACGCCATTATTTCCAAAGCCAAAAGCGGTGATTGCCATCGCACTCGCTATTAGCATATTTTCACGTGCTTTTACATTTGCCCCGTCTTTCACTACTTCCGGTAGATTTTCTGCTATTATTTGAGCTGCATGCAATGCATACGAATCAGTGAATGGTGTAGCAGTTGTTGAAAAGTACCCCTCAATTGCATGCGTTAATGCATCCATTCCTGTAAATGCTGTTATCCGAGGAGGCAATCCAACCGTTAACTCTGGATCTAAAATTGCAATATCTGCATTTAAATAAGGTGTTCTTACAACAAATTTCGCACCTAATTTTTCATTGAAAATAACGGCCATTGGCGATACTTCTGCGCCTGTTCCAGCAGTAGTTGGGATTGCTATGTGTGGAACGCTACTAGGCTTTGCTTCTGGAGGAAACTCTCTCACACTATTAAGCAATAGCTCCTCCATATCATCACTTTCTTTCCCGAGCAACCACTTAATCCCTTTCACCGCATCTAGTACACTTCCTCCGCCAAGAGCAACCAACGTATCTGCCTGGTGATCTTTATAAAATTGAACCGCCTTCGTAATATTTTGTGCTTTGGCATCTTGTTCAATAGCATCAAAAATACCAACCAATTCTATAAATCTATCTGGACCTTGAAACAAATCAATGATTTCATTAGCAATTCCTGCTTGAACTAGCCCTTTATCTGTTACTAATAAAACTCTTTTGCCACCTAAACCATGAATCATTTGTAAAAGTTGCTTCCTTGAACCTACTCCACTTGAGATAGCAGTTCTTAAATGGAATTCCGCAAAAGAATTATGCATTTCTCCCACCTACTTTTCAAAGTAATAGTCAACACTATGGAAATGATGTACATCATACCTACCCTTATACGGTGCTTCCTCACAATGTAAGGGTTTACATTTCCATCTTAACTTGCTCCTTTACTTTTACATATCCCTAAAAATAGGGGGTTTCAAATTGACAATTTCAGCATTATATATAAATAAACTCATTAACAACGTGGAAAAGGAGTTTATTAATTTTCAAAAGACAGTACTTTTGATATTATTAGAATATTCTTATAATTATATTTGAGAGAGGGTTTTGTTTTTGCTTAGTACAACGATTAAAAATCAAATACAATCGATATCTTCTGCTACTTCTCTTGATGAAAAGCAAGTTCTTGCCGTTAGGGGTTTCATTGATATTTTCCAATTTTCACGTGTAGGACTATATTTCTATTCCACACTCAGCAAGGTTGGAGAAGGTATACTACGAATAGACAAACAAGGGATTTCTTCATTAAAAGATTGGCGAGAAGATGTACGAAACATGCCACCGATTTATGCTGCTATTCAAGAACGAAAACCGAAACATATCGATACAAATTTGATTCGAGAGATTCCTGTAAAATATACAAATGGTGTCTCCACAGAAATGCTTGTAGTTCCTCTCAGTGACAACTCACATGTAGTTGGTTACGCTTGTATGGGGAGTACGGATACCTTTACTGTAAAGGATAGTCTCATGTATTCTTTAGGCATGTACGGTGAACATTTAGGACAAATTTTCGGCAAAGACGATTACTCAAACAATCCTAAGAAACTTAGTAAAAGAGAGATAGAAGTTTTGCAAAAAATGTCTTGGGGCGAAAGTACAAAGGATATGGCAGCATCTATTGGTATTAGTGAGTTTACTGTTCAAGATTATGTTCGTTCCGCCATTCGCAAACTTGATGCATTCAATCGTGTACAAGGAGTAGCTGAAGCATTACGTAGAGGTCTTATTCAATAAAATTATTTTACACAAAAGTAATAATGAAGTACGTACTTTGCTAGAACAATGGCTTTCTTTTGTTTCATAGTTATAAAAGATGTATTCTACACCTCTCAGGTTTTTAGGGTCATATCCAGCGTAGCGACTCTTATTTTAATGTAGGGTCTCAATAAATAGGCAGAAAAAAATCCATTAAATATTGATTATTCATGGATTTTTTCTGTCTTTATTTAATTCATAAATAAGAAAAGTATTTCAATCGATAAATTCCTCTACCCGATCCAACCATTCATGCATAAGGCTATTAAACAAATTCGCTTGCTCGATTTGTAAGTTATGCCCAGCCTTATCTAAAATTATGAAGGCTGCTCTTGGGTATTTATCTAAAATGGCAAAAGCGTCCTTATAGCCCACCATGGAATCTTGTTTACCTAACAAAAATAAGGAAGGTTTATCAAATGAAATCTCATCTACAAGAAAAGAAAAACTATAGCTCTTTTGGATTTTTTCTAAAAATTCCACATCCGCATTTTTTTGACCAGCCAATACTTCATTTGTGTAACGGTGACAATTATATTCATCTAAAACAACTAAATGGGAGCTAAAATCCTCAAGTTCCTGTCTCGTTAGTGTCGATAAAAACGCTTTATCCGCCGAGACAATACTTTGTGGTGGTACTGTTCTACTTTGTTTATCAGGAATAATCAATGGGCAAATAAACGCAGCCCCTAAAATTTGTTCATGATACTCCCTCATGATTCCACGCACTAAATATCCACCATAAGATTCTCCTACCAATAAATAACGTTCATTTGGTATTAAGGAGTGAATTAGTTCTATTACGGCCTCGAGCATTTCATCTGAGTTATTGATTTTTTCATAGTCTGTCGTCTTGCCCATTCCTGGAAGGTCAATATAAATTCGTTTCCAGCCTTCCCTTTCTGCAAAAACGGGCTCCATACATCCCTTCATTAGTTGATGATCAGGAGAATATCCATGGAGCATAACGATTGGTGTTCCAGTCCCAATTATTTCATAGTAAATATTCGCCTAACTTACCTTACAAAATGACATAGTAGTTCCTCCGAATATTATAATAAAGTGGATTTCCGTTCCGACTGAGACGCTTTCCTAGGAGTCGCCCAGTCTCCAATCCAATTCACGAGCCATAATTACAAAAAATGGTTGTTGCACAAATTATACACTAACCCATTATTAAATCATAAACACCCATCGTCGATTCCATTGGTGTTGTATTTAGTTCACTTTTTAATTGCTGCACACATTTTTCATACCATTTTAACGCAAGGGAGCGGTTTTGTAATTGATAGTAACTATACATCAACAACCGATAGCCTTCTTCCCATAATGCATCCTCACGAATCATTCTTTCTGCATAAAGAATAGCTTGCTTATAATTTTGTTGCCGCGTTGCATTTTGTGCTAACCTTTCCAGTACTTCAATATATAATGATTGTAGCTTTTCACGATCCTGTATAAGCCAATCTAACTGCTTTTTTTCAGCATACAGTACATCCGTATAGCTATATTCAGCAAGATGTAGCCATTCGTTTGATAATTGTGGATCGAACTCCTCCATCCCTAATTCATAAAAATAAAGAAAGCGTTCGACATCGATTTGCAGAAATTGAATTTGCTGCAATTGGTACATATTATTTTTACGCTGGATGAAAAAGCTGTCCTGACGCGCATTTCTATTTGGCTCAAGAACCTTTAATAACGTATTCAAGACAACTTTAAAATCTCGATCTAGCGATTCAACATTCCGCTCTGGCCATAGTGCCTGTGCAATCTCTTCCTTTGGGGTAAACCGATTGCGATGACAATATAAATAGACGATGAGCTCCTTCGATTTATCGCGCTGCCATTCTTTATCCTCAAGCTTTCGATGCTTTCTAATTAAATCTAAACTTCCTAAAAAGTTCACCTGTACTTCCTCCTGCGGATAAACAATATTGTCCTCAACTTGAAAATAGCTACGCATCGTCAAAATAGCTGCATTTTCTCCATCACATTTTCTACTAAATTGTAAAAGCTCATAAAAAATCATTCGATTCGGTGGACCGAGTATGGTTTTCCTCTGTAAAAAGTAGTCATAGCCATTATTAATACATAACTGTGCAAACTGCTGAAAATAATGATTAAATTGCTGGGGATTATTTTCTTTGAAGGCAATGACAGATTGAAAGAATAATACATGCATCTCGCCATTTTGATCGCCACAATCGTTAAAAAGTCGCTGTGCCTTTATTAATAATTGCCGTGCCCGTTCAAATTCTTGTTGAGAAATAATAATTTTTACCTCAGCGATTAATATAAGAGCAGTCATCCATGCATCTTGTACTTGCTCCGTTTCACGTAATCCAAGTGCTACATATTTTTTAGCAGTGACAATATCTCCTTGCGCATGTTTGACAATTGCTAGTCCCATATATGGCTCGGCCTTTACGCGAGAAATATTAATGGTATTCATTAATGTAAGGGCTTTCTCATATGCATTACACGCTCCTTGATAGTCTGGAAAATCTACTAATAATAAGGCATGTGCTTTGCGAATATAGCCAACAGCCTCAATAAACACCGATTTTTCACGTAACCCCCTACGAATCCCATGCTGAGCGGCATACCAAGCATCCTTCCCTAGCCCTAATAACGCATAAACAAATGATGCTAACAACTCACTCTCTCTATGCGTCGCGACAAGCTGTGGCGGTAATTCCAATCTCTGCGTCAGCAATTCCTTTGCTTCTAGAAGCTGCCCTGTTCTTAACAATATCCGAACGTCAACATTTGCTCTTTGTAGCACATCCTCCGTTAATGCAACTTCATCTGTAAAAATTTGCGCTCCTTTTGCCTTCCCTAGATTCACCAAATTTTCAGCATACTGACGTTGCAATTCGTGAAGTTCCTCTTCGTTTAACGGCGTATGATTTGCTAATTCTAACGCCCTTTTTAAATGCGGTTCTGCCAATGCTGGCTGGATTGTATCGAGATAAATATGTGCTAAACCTGCTTGTGCTTTCGTCATAAAGAGATAATCATTCTTACTTTTTGCGATGTTTGCACAATTTTCATAGGACTGCTTCGCTCTTTCATAATAAGCACGATAGCGGTGGCACTCACCTTCAAAATAATGCAATTTGTAATATTCGGATTTTTCACCAGCTGTAAATCGGTTTATTTTTTCTAATAACCACTCAAATTGCCCAGCACGAACTAGACTGTCAGCATGATTTTGTAATTGCTCACCACAAAAATCATGATCATTCGTTTTAAATGCATGATGAAGAACAGCTTGTATATTGTTTTGTTTTACATAATACAATGCTGCTTGTTTATGCAATGCAATATACTTCGAAGCATTTTGTTGCCATTTTAGCTCTAAAAATCTACTGAACAAGGCGTGAAAACGATATAAACCTTCCGTCGTGATCGGTTGAATAAATAAATGTCGGTGGACAAACAGTTTTAACGTATTTGCAATTTCCGTGCCATAAAATTGTGTGATAAACTCTTCTGAGAAAGTAGGGAAAATCGCCAGCTTTAATAAGGCTTCTTGCTCGAATGCTGACATCTTAAGATAAACTTCCTCCGATAAATAGGTGAAAAGGTCATTTGGAGAGATATTTAGCCAATGAGCTAATGTCTCCTTGTTCCATTGTTCAGCTAATAAAGAAATACTAATTGCCCAACCCTCTGTAATTTCCAAAACCTTAGATATTTCATCTTCTGTTAAATGAACTGCTACGTAATCCTCGAAAAAAACAGCGATTTCCTCTGAAGAAAACGCTAATTCTCCTTCTGCAATAACGAGTAATTTTTTTTGTAGCTTTAATCTTCTCGTAATATCCCAATTCGGCATCGTTCTAGAGGCGACGATAAAATGAACATTCGGTGGTGAAAACTCAATGATTTTTTCCATCACATAATTAATATGAAATTCATGGTCAACGAGGTGGTAGTCGTCAATGACAATTAAAATCGGCCCTTCGATTTCACATAAACTATTGACAAACAGCTTAAACCAACGATTAAGTTCCTCTATTTTTGGAAAACGGGATAATTGATTCCATGCATCAAATTCTTGACCGAAGTTCGGAACAATACGTGTGATACTAAAAAATAAATGCCTTAAAAACGGCAATATATTATCATCTTCCTCCGACACACTATACCAGGAAAATTTGCTTGATTGAGCATGTAGAAATTGTGTAAGGATTGTTGTTTTACCATACCCTGCTCCACTATGAATAAGTGTGCAAGAATGGTTTAGGCTTTTTTTTAATGTTTTCATTAATGTAGCTCTACTAATACAATGATTGGAAGGACTCGGTGGAATACACTTTGATTGGATAATAATGTCTGTTGTCATTTGGTGATAACCTCCCCATTCAACTGGTTATGTAAGGTTTCAACTTCATAGTAAAAATAAAAAATCCTTGAGAAGAGTTAAATTATTGACAGTTTACCATATTCTATATGTTATTTTATATAATTGACTTGCTAAAAATGAAAATCCCGATTATCAAATAATACGATAATCGGGATTTTGTATAAGTATATTATAAAAGTTCTTTACGTAATTCAGCAGCTGATTTTGGTGATAACAGACCGAATGGGATATCGAATACTGTTTTAGCACCTTTGTCTCCAGCTTGGTTTAAGCGATGAGCTGCACGTGCAAAAGCAACTAGAACACTAGACGTGAAGTTTGGATTACTTTCAAGTTTTAATGAGAATTCTAGAATTTGTTTTTCGTTTGCGCCACTTTCACCACTACGAATAACGAATCCACCGTGTGGCATGCCTGTATGATTTGCTTTAAATTCCTCTTCAGAAATAAAGTTTACTGTAGTGTCATACTCGTCAAAATAGTTTGGCATCGTCACAATTTCTTGTTCAACTTTCGCAGCATCTGCACCTGCCTCAAGAACAACCCAGCATTCACGTGCATGTTTTTCACGCGTTGTTAACTCAGGATTTTCACCGTTGCGAACACGGTCCACAGCCTCTTTAATTGGTAATGTGTATTGTACAGCATTGCTAACACCTTCGATGCGACGAATAGCATCTGAGTGACCTTGACTTAAACCGTCTCCCCAGAAAGTATAAGTTGTGCCTACTGGTAGAACTGTCTCCCCGAGTATACGATTTAATGAGAACAAACCTGGATCCCAGCCAACTGAAATGACTGATACTTTACCAGATTTTTGTGCTGCTACATCAACAGCCTCGAAAAACTCAGGAATTTTCGCATGTGTATCAAAGCTATCAATTGTATTAAACCATTGTGCAAAGTGTGGGCCTTGCTCTGGTAAATCTGTTGCTGAGCCACCACATAAAATCATTACATCAATGTCATTTTGGAATTTTTCAGCATCATCCACTAAATATACACTTGCATTACTTGCAATGTTTACAGTTGAAGGATCGCGACGTGTGAAAACCGCTACTAATTCCATATCTGGATTTTGCGAGATAGTATACTCTACTCCGCGCCCTAAATTTCCATAACCTACAATACCTACTCGAATTGCACTCATTAAAAATTCCTCCTCGCGATTACGTGACTATGTGAAGCCTTTCACGTTAAACCTACTTACAATAATACGTTGTGTATGGAAAATTCACAATAGTTTGAGTACGTGTTTTTCTCTTGAAATTATACAAGTTTTCTATGATTTTTATTCGTTAAAAGCATGAATGCGGTTACATTTTACTAATTTTAACTTATTTCAGCGGGCGTACCCGCTGAAATAAGTTAAAGCCTGCGGCGGATGTCACGGAAATCGGTAAAGAGTTCTTTAAGAATGTTTGCCTAAAATCATCTCATCCATGCGATAACGGCTAACCGACCTGCATTATGCCAAGACATAATTGACTGACAAATCTTTAAGTTTTCGTTAAAGCCTTGTAAATGAAGACTATTCCGACCGCATGTCTTGTACAATAACATTAACGACAAAGGGGGCATGTTGAATGAAAAGTAATTGTTATTCACCAAGCACAACATTGGAACAAGGAGAATTACTTGCTTGTCCATTCCGAAATGCACAAAAATCTGCTAAAACTCACATTAAAACTGAGGTAAAGCACAAAAAGATTCCATCCAACACACACCAATGTTTAGGGATTATACCTTTTGGCGTTATAGAAGAAACCCTAAATATCTCCGTACAAAATCAAAGAGTCAATACGGTTAATTTCTACCATAGCGGCAAGGAGATAGCGCGCTGGTTGATTAAAAAAAGTGAATACAATAAGCTTTAGTATTCCTCAAAGTATCTCCTGTGACAATTCGGAAAGACGATTTTCATTGATAATGTGATAGCCATCCTTTCTCTTTTCTAAAATTTTTTCTTCACAAAATTGTGCAAGTACATATAATAAATGCCTATAAGAAACCCCTAAATATTCACAGATTTCCGTATGCTTTTCTTTATAGATTCCTTGATCTGACGATAACTGGATAAATGCAGCAAGTCGATTTTCAAGTGGATATGCTTGATTTTGTGTATATTTTGACGTCATTTTGGTCGCCTTTTCCCCTAAAAACACACAAAGTTTACGTAAAAATAGTACATCCGTGAGTAACTTTTCTTTGCAGGACTGTGTAATCGAAAAACAAATCGTCTCAGTTACTGTCTGAATCCCCTTCGTATATCTCGCCTCATTAAGCAACTCAATTTCACCCATAAAACGCGGTGCCTCTGGGTATTCGATAAGCGATACCTTTCCGTTTTTATGCGTCATATATATTTTCGCTTTTCCTTCAATCATGTAGTATAGCGTATCTGGAAATGATCCTTCCTGAAAAATCCATTCGCCTTTATCAAACTTACATACTTCCAAAAATGGATCAATATCAAAAGAAAAAAAATCATCAATTGGATATTTATCGAGATAGTATGAACGTTCCTCAGCTGTCAGTATATGCATTATTTTTCTCTCTCCTCCGAAAAAAATGTGAGATATCTCACATTATTGTACCGATGAACGTGCTATTATTCAACATAGTTAAATTGGAGGTACGGAAAATTTATGAACAATCAACGATGGCTTTCTCAAAATTTCTTTGCATTTTTCTTTACATGGGGTATTTTCTTACCTTACTGGACTGGTTGGCTTGTAGATGCCAAACACCTCACTGTCTCACAGGCCAGCATCGTAATGGGCTGCGGTCTTTTAGCACGAGCAATTTCAAATCTATTTTTCTTCCCGACTCTTGCAAAATATGTGAACAAAAAACAACTCGTTAGTATTCTAGCAATAGGTGCCCTAATCACAACTTTATTTTACTTACTAAGCACAAGCTTTATCTCGCTTCTTATTGTTACCCTTTTATTTAGTGTTTTCTATCCAGCACTGTTACCTGCCGTTGAAAGTAGCGCGGCAACGCTCGTACAGCATGGAAATGTACATTATGGTAAAAGCCGCTCCTATGGTTCCCTTGGCTTTGTCATTGCAGTATTAATCATTAGTATGCTAACAGGTGCATTTGGCAATAACATTATCTTTTGGAGTATGGTGGTCGGCCTGATCGGTATGCTGTTGATGCAGCAAATGGCTACACCAAAAGAGTTACTCGTTGTACCGACAAAAGAACAACGTGCAAATTCATTGTCGATGAAAACATTATGGACTATTAAAGGCTTCCCAATTGTTTTATTAGTCGTTATTCTGTTGCAAGGCGCACATGCTTCTTATTACAGCTATGGCTATATATATTTAGGTGATTTACATGTTGATCCATTCTATATGGGGATGATTATTAACATCGCCGTTATTTGTGAAATCTTATACTTTATGAAGGCTGATACACTATTTAAAAAATGGCGCTCATCTTCTTTATTACTTTTAGCAGCAAGTGGTTCATCATTACGTTGGCTACTCATTTTCCTATTCCCGAATGTCTGGGTATTTATCGCTTCTCAAACATTACATGCATTATCTTTTGCTCTTGCGCATTACGCTTTTATCGGCTATTTAACAAAAACATTGCCGAAGGAGCAAATTCCAAATGCACAAGGCCTATACTCTGCATTAGCAATGGGCTTAAGTACAGCTATTCTTACATTTTTAGGCGGCTATTTATACGAGATTTCACCAGGACTATCATTTGCAGCAATGCTTATTTGTTCTGTCCCAGCAATCGGTATACTGCTTGCTACTAGAAATAAATATCAATATTAAAAACAAGTAGGTGAGAAAAAACATTTTCTCACCTACTTGTTTTAATATTCACCTTGGATAATACGAAAATCCAGGATATTTCACTACCGGCCACTTTTCTTTTCTTAATACATTAAGAAGTTCAGGACCAACATTTAAATTGCTTTGTACTAGCTCGGATGGAGTAAGAGCCATCCATTGATTTAATGAAACATCCTGGAATCTATCACTTTTAAACATTTCAAGGAACCATAATGTCTCAGTACCGGTATTTTGAATGTAGTGACCATTTGCAAAGGGCACGTATCCGACATCTCCTGCACGATAATCGAATGTTCTAGCCACACCATTTGCTGTAAACACTGTCATACGCCCTTTTCCTTGAAGGTAATATTGCCATTCGTCATTATTTGGGTGCCAATGCAGCTCTCTCATTGCACCAGGCTTGATCTCGACAAGTGCTGCGGCAATATTTTTAGAAATAGGAAAGTTTGTCGAATCCACAATTCTGACACTGCCACCAGGAGTTTTTATAGGAGTTTGTGCAAGCAAGCCATGCTTGAAGGTTTGGGGGACTGTACCGTATGGGGATTGTACTTTTTGTGTGTCAAGAGGTCCTGGAACCTTATCTTGATAAATATAGACCTGTTCTTTCGGGATATGATTAAAAGCGCTCATTGGAACACCAAAATTGGAGGACAGCACATCTTTAGGAGTATGAGCAAACCAATCAGATATTGAAAAAGTACTTAGATCTGAGAAATGCCCATCGTCAAACACCAGCAAAAATTCACAGCCATCCTCAAGACCTTGTATGGAATGCGGAATTCCTGGCGGGAAATACCATAAATCCCCCGGTCCTACATCGGCAATAAAATTACGCCCATTTTGATCGACCGCTGTAATACGTGCATGACCAAGAAGCATATACGACCATTCAGCTTGTTGATGCCAATGCAGCTCACGAACTCCACCAGGTGTCAAACTCATATTGACACCTGCTAATGTAGTGGCAATTGGCAAATCACGAGCAGTAACTTCTCGAGACCAACCGCCATTTTTTAAAACCATATGCGTATCAGAAAAAGAAAATTTTAAATTCGGTACAAGTCCAGCATCTGTTTTTGGAGGGACAAGCATATCAGGATTTTCCAAATCCCTCATAATATCTCTCGGCCCTTTATCCACCCACCCCGCCCCATCTTTCCGAATAGGCTGCGGAACATAAGAATAACCATCGGGCATGTTCTCCAATTATTCACCTCTTCATAAAGAAATCATTATATAATATGTATGGATTCTTTACTTTGATCACCCTTTTCCTTTCAGCTTAGTTGCAAGGATAGCAAAATCTTTATCAAAGTATCGCTACTTATGTATATCGTTTTTAACCTGGCGCCTCCCTAAAATGCTTGTTTAGTAATAGCCCATCTCATTTTATATTCCCTTTTAAACCATATTTACAGTTGGAATGTTATTAATCGCTTTTACATATATTTACTTCGGGATAGCTTACCTTATGCATCGCCCCAAACGTCATTGCAGTTTGCTATCCCACCGATATATCCAGTAGTATCTGAGGTCCGCAATACCTTTCTTGTTTGAAATCATCAAATGCCTTTCAAGTCTGAGCTGTAGTGTGTGCAAAGGCTGCAGCTTTTCATATTATAATAAAGATAAAAATGAGGAGTTGTGCCGATGAATGGAGTATCTATTCCTGCTTTACTAAAGGCTGTCTTTATTTTCGTCAGTGGCATATTCGACAAATTTAAATTTTAAAAAAGTTAGTAAAACAAATAGATAAATTAGATTTTAGGGCGATATTTTAATCGCTCTTTTTTCATTTAATACTCATGTTGTTCAGTAAATGAATCAATTCATAGTTCTAAAAACTTCCTGACTATGTTATTGTTTTACAAGTTAATAACCCAAATATTAGGAGGTATCACAATGACTTTAAAGATTGTTAAAACGCTTTTATCTATCTTTCTTGTGTTTATGTATTATTTGGGCTTTTGGTCAACTAACTCTACTATAAAAATTGCATTTTTCTTTATTATGATCCTCTTTATTTATGAAATAGGTGTTGAAACTGGTAAGAAGCAAAAGAACAGGATCTAACCGGAGATTCTATACATTTTCTTTCAACTAATCCTCTTAACTTTTTCTTTAGCTCACGAAAGAATTTTATAAAAAAGTTTGTTACAATAAATTGGAAATTTAATTATTTTTTCCGAAGGGAGATTTTAAATGTTTAGCAAACTATCCATTATTTTCGCAGTAATCGGTGCTGTTCTATTAAGTTTCTCTTACATTTATTCAGCAATTTTGAGATTCTTATGATATCTGGATTCGGTTTATTATTTATAAGTTTATTGTTAAGTCTTTGTGCTGTATTTAAAAGAGAACGGGGAAATACAAGTTTTTGCCTGTACTAACATTTTTCCTTTGTAGTTTCTTCATTACTTGGTACGACCCTTTTCAAATTGTAAGATTACTTACTTGGATGAAAAATTAATATAAAAAGAAAGAAATTTCTCATGCGGTATAGGAACTGTTTTACCCTAATATCACTGTTAACAAAACCTTTTCTTTCGATCAACATTTTGCTTCTCTTAACCAATTTTTATAAATTAGCTAACATAAAATAACCACAGTTAAATAAAATCCGTTCCACATCTAAAAATTAGGAGGTGGATAACATGCATTATTTCCAAGTTTTTTTCCTTACTTTATTTTTAAGTGTCATCAGCTTTTTGGCTTTAGCCGCAGCAGGATTCCTTAATTATATAGATGGGCTAATAATGTCTATTGGGCTAATAATAGTTACTTTACTTTCTATTATTATTAGCTTATTAGTGAGCATTAATAGACAATTAAAAAAGAGAGTATAAAATATTTTGTGTAAATGGATAAAACGACAAAAAGGAAGACCTTTTCTTGGTAGAATTAAGTCAGCAAAACCAATCCTAGAAAAGAGATCTTCCCTAATTATTGTTTAGGCTACACATTTAGGACAGTGAGTTTTTAGTTGTGGCGAGTTTCATTATAGCAACTGGAAATAATGCTATAAGGCGCAATAAAATCTTCATTTTTAAAGAAAATACACTATACCATTAATACATAATAAGGACTATTTCACAATAGTAATTTGGCATATTTTTGAATATATCCTACCAAAAAACAAGTTCAAACATTAAGCATTTCCCCTTGTGTAATTTACCCCACTAGCAAAGATAACAACCTTTCCTAGGATTACCTAAAACCCCTGTCATACCACTTCGCTCCCTTTACTAATTTTAGAAAATATGAATTTGAATGAATACATGGTTTCCTTTACTAACCTCGATTTTTTCTCAAAACATACGATTTATCGGATAAGTAGTAGAAACTGCATTTTTCGCAAAAACATTATGGTAAAATATATCTTTATTTTTTATGCATTAGAAAAGAAGGAAAGATATGGATAAAAACAAATCAAAAAAGATAAAGAAGGATTTTAGCCCGAAAGACGCTTTTTTTGTATTCTCTTCTTTTACATTCGTTTGTGTAGCAATCATTTTCGCTTTAATAGTTTATGATGTATTCACAATACAAGATTACCTATCATTCAATCAGCCATTTACAATGGTAATGAGAGTAGTCCTCGCTTCATTTGGTCTACTTTTGTTCTGTTCGGCGTAATTTTAACATGGTATATCCCATCGAAATACATAGACGAAACTAACAAAAGTTATCAAGATTATTCGTTGTTAGGTATTGTTGCTTTTATGTTTATAGGGGCATTATTTGAAGAAATTTTGTTTAGGGGAATTATTCAAAATTTGCTTTTTGAATTTATAGAACATAAATGGACCGCAATTATAATAACAACTTTATTGTTCTTAGTGATGCATACTCAATACTTCAAAAAACCTATAATGTTAATAAATATAACCGTTCCAAGTTTAATTTTCGGATGGATCTATTTTGAAACAAACAATATTTTAGTACCTTTTCTTGTACATTTTTTGATGAATATCGGAATGACACTATTATTCAAATACAATTTAATTAGGGTTAAAAGGTAATTCAGCAATTAAAACCATCACATCCCTAAAGATGCGATGGTTTATTCTTTTCTACGTTTTACACCCCAACAACACATTCGAATAATATTTGTAGTCCAATCTCCAACTCTTCATATGTTCCATATGCATATGATAACCGAATATGCTGTGTATCTTGAGGATCGTAAATATAGCCAGGATTAATGAGGACCTGCCGTTGCAATAGCTTGGTAAATAACTTTTTATCAACGATTGGCTCATGAAACTTTAGCCAAATATAAAAGCCACCTTTCGGTTTATCCCAACTAGCAATTTCCGTAAATTTTTCTTGTAATATACCCTCAACAAAATTGGCTCTCCGTAATAATTCTTTCCTTAAACTTTTAATATGGTTTTCATACTTACCCGTTTGCAACCAATGCAGCACAATTTCCTGTGAGATTGCGCTTGAACCGTAATCTGTTTGCATTTTTATATCTGCTAATCGCTCAATAACTGTAGTTGGACCGATTAACCAGCCAATGCGAAGTCCAGGGCTTAATGTTTTCGAGACACTGCCAATATAAAGGACTTGCCCGCTATCATCTATTGATTTAATTGGAGGCGTCGCCGCTTCAAATARCAATTCATGATAGACATCATCTTCAATAATAGGAATGCGAGACGCTTTACACGCTTGATAAAGTTCCCTTTTTTCAAGCGACGTCCATACCCCACCAGTCGGATTGTTTAACGTAGGAACAGCATAAAATACAGCCTGCCTTTTTCTTTTCTTTTGAGCTAAGGTTTGTGCAAGCTGTTCATCACGATCGATAGATAGCATTTTCATACCAACAGACTGAAAAGGATGTACTGAGTTTAAATATGACGTCTGTTCCTGGAATACGATAGACCCCTGCTCAAGCAGTCCTACAGCAATGAGCTGTAATGCTTGAAGTGCACCTGAAACAATACATACATTTTGGGGCTTTGCATGGATTCCTCTTTTTTTAACGTATTCGCAAATCGCTTCTCGAAGTTTATCGCTACCTTGTGGTGATGAATAGCCTAAAGCTTTCGGCTGTAAAGAGAGCTCTTTCAATGACGCTTCAATTTCAGCGGTTGGCAATAAACTTGGTGCTAGCTCCCCAGTTCCCAATCGAATAACATCATCGCGCTGCTCGTATTCATTGATTAATTGAATGGTATGATAATTGGGCTTATGGAGACTTGTTTCTATGTACTTTTGCCAATTTGGTTGTGTTTGTGTTATTAATGAATCCCAGGAATTTTGTGCTACATAAATACCTGAGCCTACCTTCGATTCCAATATTCCTATTGCTTTTAACTCTTCTAAAGCCTGTTGAACAGTACTACGATTGACCCCAAACTGCATAGCTAACTGTCTTTGTGTCGGTAGCTTTGTTCCTGCCACCCAATCTCCCCGTTCAATATGTTCAGTAATCCACTGAATAATTTGCTGCTGTAGTGTCATTTCACCGTGTCTACTTGGCTGCCAGCTCATTCGTATCACCTCAAACTTTCGAAATTGGATGGCTCAATAACCATCCAATTGGTCGTTTTCTTTTAGTTATAACATATTTAAAATGTTTAGTGAAAGGAGGAATTTCATTGGAAGCATTTCTACATGGAATGATTTTAGCATTTGGACTTATTTTGCCCTTAGGCGTACAAAATGTCTTTGTCTTTTCTCAAGGTGCAACACAGCCGCAACTAGTTCGTGCTTTACCCGCCAGCATCACTGCCTCAATTTGTGATACGCTTCTGATACTGCTTGCGGTATTCGGTTTATCAATAATTGTGTTGCAATTTGAGTGGTTACGTATCACCTTGATGAGTGTTGGGATACTTTTCTTACTCTATATGGGCTATACAATTTGGCGCTCAAATCCTGCATCTGCCGATAATAACGAAGCACTTCCTATAAAAAAACAAATTTTATTTGCGGTTTCTGTCTCTCTCTTAAACCCACATGCTATTTTAGATACAGTAGGTGTTATCGGGACGAGTGCTTTAAAATATAGTGGGACGGAGCAAATGTTGTTCACTACTGCATGTGTTTTGATTTCTTGGTTGTGGTTTTTCGGTCTTATCATTGCTGGAGCATCCTTGAAAAAACTTGATAGCTCTGGGAAACTTATGAACATTTTTAATAAATGCTCAGCGATTTTTATTTGGGCAACAGCTTTCTATCTTCTTAGTGGTTTACTATAACCTATTCACACAGGATACTGGTTTTTATTAATAGTCAAGAGTAAAGTAATTAACACGTATCCTATATACAATGTGCAACATTATAATACGCTATTTTTAAGCTGAACTAATTTTGATATTAATTCAGCTTTTATTTTTGTTTAAAGATATAGTTTGAGTATATTTAATAAAAGTATAGTATCTGTAATTTTTTCTATCCGTTATTCAACTAATGGAACAGGTTCGTTGAATAACGGATTTCCTTTATTAAAATTCGCATTAAGCGAACGAAGTAATAGGATATCTTTTCGGAATATTTCATTTACAATCACTTTATTTTATAGGATAATTTAATGAATTGGTATAATTTGTTAGAACACGAAAGTTAGGTGAAGTTAATTGTTCAATAATTTAGGTATATCTTTTATATGGATGTTACTTGCTTATACAGTCGCAACGTTAGTAGTTTTTATACATATGTTAATCTCCAACAAATTTTTTGGTGTTCAAAATGCGAAACAAGCAGGAACAACTTTTTTAAAATCACCAGTTTATGTAAAATCTAGACCCTTCCAGGTTCTTTACAATGTTTTAATATTTCCAATTTTTCTATGGCTATATAGTAAAGGGATTGATACGGATAATGTAAAAGAATTTATGCTTATTACCGTTATCCAATGGACAACACTTTCAATAATAATTGACTATATTAGTTGGGTTTTAATTCCCCATAAATTTAGGTTAACACATAAAGAATTTTATATTGATTATCAACCTTATATTACTTTAATTTATGTTGCAATTTTTGTTAGTCATTATATAGTTGGATTTTTCATTTCGTAAATTTTGTAGAATTCATAAACCTTTATTTCTTATATAGGGAGGCACAATAATTGGAGGTGCTTTCCTGTAATAAGTGAACTGAATGTTTTTAGTAAAATATATAAATTTGTGAATACATGTACTTAAACTAACCAAACTGCTCCGGTAGAAAAATGCACTACTCCTTATTGAAGTAAAGCTCCCATTCGTATTATAAGGTCAACCGGAGAAATCTGGTTGACTATTTTTTATTCAATTTATAGATTGATAGTAGCCGGAGTAGAACGGAAGCACCCGTGGGACTTGGTCCCGATAACTAAACTGCTCGCCCTCTACTTGTTAACACATGAATAGGCTGGTTAAGTTAAATGATAAGAACTCGTTTTGAAAAATGATTGATCAAAACGGGTTAAATCTTTGTGAAATACTATGCGATTTTTATAATAAAGTTTGATCATTTTCTACCTAGTAATTCTAAAACAATCGCGCCCGATTGTTTTAGAGTATTTTTTAATTATGATTTAAGATAGGCTCCACTTTAGCTATTCAATAAGAATAAAATTAGCGCTTCACCACAGAATATAAAATATCTTTCTTACATGGTAATTGAAGAAGGTAATAGATCAAACAGATTTATATTTTAAAAGACCGATATTTCTTATGCATTTATAATACATAAAGATGCTAGAGAGGTAATTTTATGATTTTTTCACTAAACAAAGCTTACCCCACCATCAGCAATGATATTTTGTCCAGTTATATAAGTCGCCTCATCAGACATTAACCATGTCACGACTGCCGCTGCTTCTTTAGGTGTTCCTATTCTACCCAAAGTATTTAGATTATTATATTTATCTTCGAGCCTTATTGCTTCTTCTGCTGATAAACCTTCAAATTTACTATCGATCATAGGAGTTCTAATTGCACCTGGTGTGAGAGTATTAACTCTTATTCCTTGCTTCCCGTATTCATGGGCAACACACTTTGTTAGAGTAATGATACCACTTTTACCTGTAGCATAGGTGGTAGTACCAGGTGAGCATAAAAAAGCATCAAGCGAGGACGTATTTACGATAGAACCCCCTCCATTTTCTAACATTGCTCGAAGCTCATATTTCATACAAAGCCAAACACCTTTTATTGTGACACCCATCATGTTATCAAAATCCTCTTCGCTAAATTCATGAGTGAGTGCTGTTTTACTTTCAGCATTTCCAGCATTATTAAAAGCAAAATCTAATTTACCAAAAGTTGATACGGTTTTATGGACCATTTGTTTTACTTCATTTGATTTACTTACATCAACAGATAAATACATGACATCGGAATGTATTTGCTTTAGTCTTTGTAAAGCTGTCTCTCCCTTTTTCTGATTTCTTCCTACAATAACTACTTTCGATCCCTCTTGGGCTAAACTTTGGGCAACGGCTAATCCGATTCCTGAAGTCCCGCCGGTAATTAAAGCTACCTTATTTTCAAACCTCATATGATATCCCTCCTTTTTAAATTCATTAATGTTCTGCTGACTTTATTTACATGCCTTCTTATTCTACTAAATGGCCCTTTTCATTAAGAAAGACGCTTTCTTATTTCAGAAAAGCGCCCGATTGTGGAATAAGAAGGTGAATAAATTCTATCTGTTTCCAAAACAGCTGAAATTAAAGCTATTTGTTGCAACATCAGGAGATTATTGCATTTTCACCTATGCCTCCGTTTATCTTTTCAGTAATGGTTTACTAAAATTATAACTTTTTTCTTCAGTCGTTCCTGTCATCATATTCTTCAGTTGATATGTGTTATTCTTAACTTCTTGCTCACCTAAAACAATAACGTTAGGTATATTTTCTCGATTTGCCTTGTCCATCGCCTTGCGTAGTTTTTTGTCGCTCAGTTCAACGACCACACGTTTTCGTTGTTGACGAAGTGTTGTGGCCAGCTGTAATGCTTCCTTTTCAACGCCCATAGGAATAATATAAACATCAATTTCACTTTCAGCAGCAACTTTTCCATTCAATTCAAATGCTGTAAATATCACATCTAAACCAAATGAAATACCGACTGTCGGAAAGCTTTGATCGCTGCCAATCAACCCACCAATTGCATTGTCATAACGACCACCACTGCCAATACTTGATTTAATGGAACCTTCCTTTAAAAAAATTTCATAGATAGTCCCTGTGTAAATTTCAAGGCCACGTGCTAAAAATGGATTAAAAATGCAATTGTCCATTATATTTAGAGCTTGCAAATACGAATCTAACTCACGCAGCTCTACAATACCTTCTTGCACAAATTTATTCAACGTTGCATATTGCTCGAAATAATCAAGTGCTGGTTCAGTATCTAAAAATTGTTCGATTGCAGCTAATGAATCGCTCGTTAACGCTAACTCTTCTAGCTCCTTCACTAATGTCATTCGATCAATTTTCTCCATTTTATCAAGTACTAATATAACTCTATTCATCACTGCTTCAGGTACAGCAAAACATTGCAACAAACCGTAAAGTAACTTTCGATTGTTGTACTGAATGAGAATGTCTACGTCCAGCTTACGAAATGCATCAACTGCCATCATCATAAGCTCTGCTTCAGCAGCTTGTGATTTTATACCAACAATATCCACATCGCATTGAGTAAACTCACGTAAACGACCTGTCTTAATTGGTCCATCACGAAATACTTTACCAATTTCATAGCGTTTAAATGGCATCGATAATTCTGGATTCATAGCAATAACCTTTGCAAATGGAATTGTTAAATCATAACGTAACGCTAAATCACGTTCCCCACGATCCGTTAGGGTATACATTTCCTGTAAAATCTCTGCCCCACCTGCATATTTAGATGCCATTAAATTTTTATAATTAAGAATCGGTGTTTCCAATGTTTTACAGCCATATAAAATAAACGTATCTTCTAATGTTCTACGAATTGTACGGCGAATAGCTTCTTGTTTAGGTAAATAATCTTGTGTTCCTCTTACATTTTGGTAATCCATCTTTTTCATCATATCTTCCTCCTCGTTTTTAGCAAATAAAAAAACCGTATAACACTAAAGCTCCAAAACGGCTTTAATTATACGATTCAACGGGAAAAAGTCTTCCTATTCAATATTAAAAAATTAATAAAGATAGCAAGACTAATCAATATGATGATGTGTAGTTTTGTTAATTATTGAGAAATATACGACCATAATTTTTACCTCCTTTTAAATTGAATTAATAATACAATATATGTTAATAAAATACAATTGGAATATTTATGAATAATTCAAGTTTGTAATAAATAGTTACCAAAGCATCGCGTAGTAACTATATATAAAAGAATGTTATTCAACAATCTGGCCCGATTGATGAATTGTCATAATCCAACTTGTCAATGCAATTGTATCAAACCTTTTTACAAACTATCGGACTTTATTACAACTGATCAATCTTTATTTTAAATCTACATCAGTTTCTTTATACTTAGAAAATCAAAATCTTCTATATTGAGAATATTCCTTATTCAACTAACCGGCTCCGTTAGTTCAATAAAGAAAAAAGAGCTGCCGATGCAACTCAATGATCTTTAATTAACGCACCCCGTTTGTTTAAGTACAATTTTCCACAAAATTTGTTGATTATCTTCTATTTTATTTACTATATTTCCCTTCGTTTTCTTGAAACAAAAATCATATTCACCATACTTAGTAATAGAACAACTAAAAACATATATAAGGTGATTGGGTCTCCACCCGATGGAACTTCATCAGCAATGTATCCCGCAATAATCATAAGTACCCCTGATACGATACAAGAAACAAAGGCCAACATAATGACCGAATATCCATTTACAACAGATTTTTTTAATAATATTAAAATTAATGTAACTAACAAACTAAAAATAAAAACACCCATTGAAAATTTTAGATAATTAAAAACATCTACTAACATTAAATCAGCTCCTTTTAGATTTAACGTTTACATATATTACGAAGTTTCCCTAAAATAACCTTACCCATTATTAATACAATCACCCCCTTAGGAACAGCACATCACGGCCTTATCCACATCTTTTTCATTTACTAAAACACTACCCTTATCATCAATAATGAAATCAACTTCGGCATTAGTAAGCCTTTTTATCGCTGAATCAATACTTTCTTGAGTTTGTATTGATGAATCAACCCATACGTTATAGCTTTTTTCTTGCGAACAGACAACTAACAGAACACTAATTACTGTAAATAGAATAAATAATTTTTTTATAATACCACCTCTTTTATAATAGTTAATAACTGCATAAATTTTATAAATTTGACGCTTATGCCCTCGAAATGTACAGTAAATATTTGAATGACACAGTTAAAGATATCTCATTTTAGAAAGAGTATAATTTTAATAGCTCATGTATTGATAAACTAGTAGTAGCGTCCACTTTAACAAAATATGGTGATTGCCACTTTTTAGTTGCTATTGCTTGTTTGCTGGTGGGAGTATCCCAACTAGGGTAAACTCTAATAGCCATTTTCCCCTTTGTATTAGCAGTTTTAAGGATGTTTTGTTTTAAAAGAACTTCTTTTGGAAAAACAAATTGGCCAAAATCACCATTATTATTAAAAGTGTTTATTACCAGTAAATCAGTGGCGTTCTCATATGAGAAAGCTTGGTTTTTATTAGGTGCATCCTTTTCCCAAAAGGAAACAAACTGTCCTACCTTGGTAGGTGTTATTTTTGCGACTCTAAATCTAACAGATTTAGAATTCAACTGAAAAATCCCAGCCCCGTAATCAGAATTTTGAGTTTCCTCTTGGATGTTTTTTATAATCAAATGATTAGGTTCATAAAGTAATTTATTTACATATGTTAACGTTTTATTAAATTCATTCATAGTTTTACTCCTTATCTTATACTACGAATACCAGTATATCATCTGCGGACTTGTAACCGTAATTGCTTATTAAAAAGCTTTATTTCATTAGTCTCTTCATTTTGATTTACTGGACAATTTGCTTCAAGTAAGTAAGCAATACCACTTTTGAAGGTGATAACTGAAGAAGACACAATTCCTTGTACAAGAATTGCGCCCGATTGCGGTATAAATATTATATTTTTGCTAAGACAGTGTTAACAAAATCAGTTTTTTCTTATGGATATTTGTATTTATTATAGGTCAAGACGTTGATAGCTTACATTTCTTTCCGAGATATCCTATTCTACTAAGGATTCTGCTATTTTCCCATCTAGATTTTTAATCGCCAATATCGAATTATCCTGAATGATGCCTGTATCTATGAAACCAAATGAAGCGTATAATGTTTTAGCTATGACATTACTTGTTCGATAAAAGAGGGATACATATTCTGCTTCCCCAAATGGCATAGTTTCAATATCCATCAACATTTTTTCAAAGGCAAGTTTGCCATATCCTTTCCCCTGATAACTCTTTTCAATCATAATATGCCAAATAAAATAGCTCTTCTTCCCGTAAAAAACTTCGTTTTCAAATGATTCGTGATCCAACGTATCATAAATATACATCAAAAATCCAACCGCAACTCCATCGGCATAAATGGCAATGGGAGTCGCTGGTATCCCGTCTGCGTTCAACGTATGAGCGTCTGCAAAGCTTCTGAGGTTAGTAGTTTCTATAAAGTCTTTCTGGTTTTCTCCAACTTCAAGTGCTATTACTTCATCTATGTTATCCCCGGTTATTTTTCGTAATTCAATCATTTTTTATCTCCTCTCCTAAGACAAGCCACTTTCACACATGGCCTAAAACATTCCAAATATCATTTCCATAATTCTCAAAATAGAGTACACAAAATATTCACCCATACTAACTCTTTTTTCCCTGTGATTTCTAATCCTTGTTCCGCAAAATGGCCTTGTTGAATTGTCCATCTTGTCAATGCAATTGTTTCAAACCTTTTTTCAAATTATCGGACTTTATTACAACTGATCAATCTTTATTTTAAAGCCCCCGTTTGTTTAAGTACTATTCTTCACAAACTAACTATTAGATGGTTTAGTTGTATTATTTTTGAAATGGGGACTGATAAAAATTCAATATTCTCGTTAAGATTCCCTTTACATTCGTTAAGAATATATTTATTGATTCCTTCTTCAGTCTCAACTATTATTTTTTTGCAGCTATATTCTTCAATAATATCCCCATCAACACTATGAGAAATATTAATTTGTTCTCCATCAAATGCTAAAGTACTAACCCCTCGTTGTCCCTCTATTCCATACTGTACATAGTTAATTTCAGCTTTTTTTTGATTTTTTATATTCTCAACAAATCTATCTAGACTCTCTAAATTTTGAATATCACCGTGCTCATTTATCACTTCTTCAATATTATTTGATTGACATCCTGCCATTAATAGCAAAAGCAATCCAATAATAACAAACCTCATTTTCTCCCTCCATCTGCGTGTAAATATTACACTAAAAAGTTCTATAACCTTCTTCAACTATCCTGCCCGTTAGTGAAGTATTTTTTTCTATGTATACTCTTTCTAGCAAATTGGAAATAACTTCTCTATAAATAATATTTTTGGAGGAATGTATTTTGTTAATGTCAAAAGCATGGGAAACATATGAATTGAGTTTATGTTTTCAACAGGATGTAGAATTGGAGAAGTTGCTTCACTAGAGAAGAATAATATTAATTGGTCAGAACGCTCTGCAATCGTTAGAGGTAAAGGAGATAAAGAAAGAGAAGTTTACTTTAATATTCGCTGTAATATTTGGTTTAAAAGATACATTGAAAGTCGTCAAGATAGAGATCCAGCGATTTTTGTTACTGAAAGAAATCCACATCGTAGGAGTCTTGCGCAAATGAGGTATATCATTAAACAAATCTCCAGTCGTGCTGGAATTAATAAAGATATACATCCCATCAATTAAGACATAGTTAAGCTACATATCTATTAAACAATGGGGCATGAAAAAAGTGAAACTACTCGAATTTATGCACAAATAAGTGGAAAGCTTAGGAAGGAATTTTATCAGAAATATTTTTAGTTTATTTAATACAGGGAAACACCATAATAAATGTTTCTCTGTTCAATTAATGCACTCCGTTAGTTGAAGAACTGTTTATTACCTTAAAGTTCTTTTCTAGTAATTATTTTATATAAAACCTCTGAGTCTTTAATTGGTAGTTTTATATATTTTGACTGACCCTCAGGAATTATCTCCAATCTATCTCTATTTGGAGTCACCCATATAGCATAGTTAATCGAACTCAAACTAAAACGATATTCAGGAGGAAGTGCCTTTTCTACCTTAATGTTTTCTTGCCATTCAGCGCTTTCAATTATTTCAACAACGGTCTTTATTTCATCAGATTTAACTACTTCTTTTATAATTTTATACCCTTTGCTTTGACGTTCTTCAACTGTAAATGGTGTCTCTGCTTGTATTTCTTTTGGTTCTTTTATTGTTTCTTCTTGATTACAGCCGACTAATGCAAAACTAATTACCACAAAGAAAATAAACAGTTTTTTTATAATACAATCACCCCTTGTTTATATAGAATACTAATTATCTACTAAAAGTTACTTATTCAACTAAACTGCATCGTTAGCACAAGAAGCGATCGCTCTAATTGAACAATCGTATCCCTTTAGCTTAAGAACAGCACATCACGGCCTTATCCATATCTTTTTCATTTACTAAAACACTATCATTATCATCAATAATGAAATCAACCTCGGCATTAGTAAGCCTTTTTATCGCTGAATCAATACTTTCTTGAGTTTGTGTTGATGAATCAACCCATACGTTATAGCTTTTTTCTTGCGAACAACCAACTAACAGACCACTAATTACTGTAAATAGAATAAAAAATTTTTTAATAATACCACCTCTTTTAATAGTTAATAACTGCATAAATTTTATAAACTTGACGCTATAAATGGAAGGAAGTTCCTAAACTAACCTGTTCCGTTAGTTATAGAAAGAATATTAGCAAGCTCTAGTTACATAGAATAATTTTAATAATAGTAAAAAATATTCGACGACTTAACTTGTTAAAACAGCTATAAACGAATAATTTTATTTAAATATCAATTAAAATTGGGGAGTGGAACATGGGGGGCTATTAATGGAAAAGATTACATTAACCGATTAAATCAGCTAAATAATGAAATTTGGTACGACGGTGAAAAAATTGAGGGGTTGTTATCAGAACACCCTGCCTTCAAGGGACTTATTCAGTCCAAAGCGGATCTTTATGATTTGCAACATGATCCAAAAATAAAAAATGAGATGACTTTTATTTCTCCAGTATCAGGAGAGCTTATTGGTCTTTCCTATTTGCAACCAAAAACGAAAGAGGACTTAATAAGAAGAAGAAAGATGATTGAACATTGGGCTAGGTATTCAGGGGGTATCATGGGAAGAAGCCCAGATTATTTGAACACAGTTTTAATGAGCTTTGCCTCTTCAGTATCCTTTTTAAATAATAAGGACAAATGTTTTCCAAACAATCTGCAAGCATTTTATGAATTGGCTAGGGAAAATGACCTGTCGTTTACACATACCTTTATTACCCCACAAGTGAATCGTTCTTATATCTACATTGAAAATACGGATGAGCCAATCGCCGCAAAAGTTATTGATAAAAATGAAGAAGGAATCATCATTAAAGGTGCACGTCTTCTTGCTACGCAAGGTGGTTTAACAGATGAAGTATTAGTATTTAGCGTAGGTAAATTTCTATTTAATGAAGATGAAGCTTTTGCTTTTTCGATCCCTTCTAACACAAAAGGATTAAAGTTTATTTGTAGGGAAACATTCATCGGCGGACAATCTTCTTTTAATCATCCATTAAGCTCGCGGTTCGAAGAAATGGATTCTATCGTTGTCTTTGACAATGTATTAGTACCTTGGGATAGGGTATTTTATTACAGCAATGCAGAAGTAGCCGGAGAATTCCCAATTCAAAGCTCTTTCCATCCCTTTACTAAGCACCAAGTATTGACCAGACAAATTGTAAAAACAGAGTTCGTCTTAGGTATTGCTGAGCTTCTTATAGAAACGATTAATATAAGCGAGTATCAACATATCCAAGAAAAGATGTCAGAAATCATCATTGGTCTAGAAACGATGAAAGCCTTATTAGAAAAATCTGAAAATAACGCAAAATTAGATGAATGGGGATATATGCGTCCAGAAATTTTCCCGCTTCAAGTTGCTGGTAACATCTTTCCTAAAATCTATCCTCGTTTCACTGAAATTATTCAGCTAATCGGAGCTAGTGGAATGATTACATTGCCAACCGAGAAAGCATTTCATTCTATTATTAGAAATGACTTAGATTTTTATCTTCAAGGAGCTACTAAGACCGCAGAGGAACGAGTAAAAATATTTCGTTTAGCTTGGGATCTAACAATGAGTTCATTTGGAACAAGACAAACCCAATATGAGCGATACTTTTTTGGCGACCCGATTCGATTATCCAGCGAATTATATAAGAAATATCCAAAAAATGAATATATAAAGGTAATTAGTAATTTCTTGAATCTTAAAAAAGAAGAGTAATAGAAATTCAATTATTGTCTTAAATGAATACAGGTTTAATAATTCCTTTTTAGGATCAAAATACTACGCTCAATCTATTTATACATTGAGCGTCCTACTATTTTTTGTAATGATTCCATGCTATTTTAACGATATTTTAGCTTTCTTTAAATCCTCTAAATTAACATTAAATGCAATATGTTTTTATGAAACGTGTTGAGACTCCCACCCCTAAAGGGACAAGCTGACTAATGTCAGTGGGATTCCTGAGTAACTATGCGTTCGCAGTCCATTTCTGTTTTGAACAGTTCTCAAGATTGGGGTATCCCATTACCCCTCCCTATCCAGTGCATATAGCAGATA